>JBAROU010000110.1:0-30136 GCA_049642385.1 Dehalococcoidia bacterium
CGGCCAGGCCCGGTGTACCTCGACCTGCCGGGCGACATCATCGACGGCAAGATTGAGGAAGATGACGTGCAACAGCCGAAGCCCGTCGCGGACGCACCGCGCCCGATGGCTGACCCAGCAGCCGTGCAAGCGGCGCTCGAAACGTTGCGCTCGGCCGAGCGACCGCTGGTCGTCGTCGGAAAGGGCGCAGCCTACGCACGGGCCGAGAACGAGGTGCAGGAGTTCATCGAGAAGACACAGCTCCCGTATCTCGCATCGCCGATGGGCAAGGGGTTGCTCCCCGACGATCACGCGCTCTCGACGGCAGCCGCGCGTTCGCACGTGCTCGCGAACGCCGATGTCGTGTTCTTCGTCGGAGCGCGGCTGAACTGGATCATGCACTTCGGGTTGCCGCCGCGCTTCAACGAGAACGTGCGCGTGATCCAACTCGACATCTCGTCTGAAGAGATCGGTACGAACGTGGCGCCTGAGGTGGCGCTCGTCGGCGACGCAAAGGCGGTGATGGGTCAGCTGAACGCGGCGCTGGAGGAGCGCCCGTGGCAGTTCAGCCCGGAGAACACCTGGCGCACAGGTATTGAGAAGAAGATTGCCGACAACCAAGCGCTGACCGAGCCGATGCTGAACGATGATTCGACGCCGATGGGCTACTACCGCTCGCTGCGCGAGATCCGCGACATGCTCCCGCGCGACGCGATCGTCATCAACGAGGGCGCGAATACGATGGACATCGGGCGGCAGGTGCTGCCGAACTTCTTACCGCGCCACCGGCTCGATGCAGGTTCTTACGGAACGATGGGCTGCGGCCTCCCCTACGCGATCGCCGCGGCGGCCGTCCACCCAGACAAGCGCGTCGTCGCGGTGGAGGGCGACTCAGCGTTCGGCTTTAGCGGCATGGAGGTGGAGGTGGCGTGCCGTTACAACCTGCCGATCACGTTCGTGATCATCAACAACAACGGCATCAGCGGCGGGCCAAACGAGCTAAATCCCGACTTCATCCCGCCCATGGCTTACGTGCCCAAGGCCCACTATGAAAAGGCGATCGAGGGTTTCGGAGGCAAGGGCTTCTACTGCGAGCGGCCGGAGGAGATCAAGCCGGCGCTGGAGGAGGCGTTCGCGAGCGGGAAGCCGTGCGTGGTGAACATTATGATTGACCCGCGCGCGCGCCGAAAGCCGCAGGAGCACGGCTGGCTCACGCGCTAGCGTCTACTGTCTTTCGCAAGACACGCTTGCAACGTACGGCTTCGCTTCGAGCGCGGACGTGATCGTCGCGCAGAAGTCCGTTACGTCCGTCTTCACCACGCCGCGGCCGACCGGTGGGAACGACTCCTGGATCAGGAAATCGAGGTTCTTGTCGAACGTGCGCAGGTAGGCGTTGGTCGAATCAAGATCAGCCTGCTGCACGGACGTGTTGAACGTCACGCCAACGTCATACTTCGTTCCTCCGCCGCCCCCGCAGGCCGCGAGGATGAACAGCGTACATGTGACTGCGAAAAGTACTCGGAGCATGCGACACCTCCATCACTATAGACGACGGAGGGGCCGCGGGGGTTCCCGATACGCGTGAACTGGTCAGCCCGCGATCGCGTGGTCGAAGCGAGAGAGATCGCCATGCTCGATCGCGTTCAAGTCGTCGAGCTGGAGCTCGATCCACTTATCGATGTCGTGCTGGAGAATCGCCTTGCGCAATCGTAGGGAGCGGCCACGGCGCTCCTCTGGCGACATCGTGAGGGCTGCGTGGAGCGCTTCGGCGGTCTCTCCCGCGTCCTCCGGGTGGACCGGCAGGGCGCCGTCGCGCAGCTCCGCGAACGCGCCGGCCTCGTGGGACAGGACCAGCGCGCCGTCGCGTTGGTTGACGACGGGCCCCTCTTTCGAGACCAGGTTCATGCCATCGCGCAGCGGGTTGACCAGCAGCACGTCATACAGCGTCATGGCGACCAGCGCCTGGAGCCGGTTGTTCTCATGGAAAACGGTGATGGGCGTCCAGTCCGGCCGGCCATAGCGCGCGTTGATTCCCTCGACCCGCGCGAAAACTTTGTCTGCGTAACGCCGATACTCGGGAATCTTGCTCCGTGTGGGCACGAGGAAGGCAAGGAACCGGACGCGCCCCTTCCACTCGGGGTGATGCTGGAGGAGCAGCTCGAACGCCTCGAACCCAGCCAGGACGTTCTTGCTGGGGTCGAGCCTATCGACCCGCACGATCGTACGTACGTCCCGCGTCGCTTCGAGACTGCGCCGGTAGGGCTCGGCCTCTGGCGACGCGACCTGGCGCTGTAGGTCGAAGACGTCGACCGAGATCGGGTTGGCCCAGACGCGGGTGCGGCGGCCGTCGTACTCGATCGCGTCTCCTTCAACACGGTGGATCTCCGGCACGTAGGCCCGGCAGGTCTCGATGAAGTTGTCGGCGAAGGCCTGCGTGTGAAACGTGACGCTGTCGTTCGCGAGCATGGCTTCGCAGATCGATCGGACGATCGTGCGCGGTAGGACGTGCCACGCCTCGGCACTGGGCCACGGGATGTGCACGAAGTGCTGGAGCGCTACGTACGGCGCCTGCTGTCGAATGAAGAACGGTGCGAGGTAGAGATGATAGTCGTGCAGCATGACCTCGCACGGAACGCGGCCAGCCCAGATTTCATCCACGACCGCATCGGCGAAGGCGCGATTGACGGGCATGTACCCGCGTTGCCAGGCGTCGAGCGCTTCAGCCTCGAGATCGTCGCGCTGAAGCCGATCCCACATCGAATGCTGAAGGAACCACAGGATGGGATTGCAGAACGCGCCATAGGAGAGCTCGTGCGCTTCACGAGCTGGCGCGACGAGCCGCAGGTGTTTGTCGCCGCCTAAACCGATGGCGTCCTTCCTCGACGCCATCATCCGGTCGCCCTCCGTGACCGCACTTGCGATCCACGTCACCGGGCGCGAACCGGCGATGCACGAAAGCGCTGTCGCCAGACCGCCGCTGGCTCGACGGCGCCGGAGCGTGCCGCTGTCGTCGATGGTGAACTCGACAGGCCCGCGATTACTCACAATGAGCAAGCGGCTCAGTGCCAGTTGGGCGCCGCCTTCGGCCGTCGAATGCGTATCCGCGTAGGTCTGCATCGTGGCTTCCTTTCCGTTCCGCCCCCCGCGCCCGGTTTCATGTGCGACTCTATCATAGCCGCGGAGGCACAACGCGCCCCAAACGTGGCCATGACGTTGCAATTCGATAACAAGATGTAGCTCTGCCAGCGGCTTGTTGGTTCGGCTTCCTGCCGGACAATAAAAACAGGCCGGAGTTCAGCCTCCGGCCCCACTGCGGTTCTGCCCTCCTCTTTCAGTGGCCTACGAGGTTAGCTGTCGGGTTAGGGTTGAAAGAGACTACCCATCTCGCGAATGCGAGATACACCCCAAAGAACTGGTTCCCCCGTTCCCACGCTAGTGGGATTCGGCCGTATGCGGTTGGTAAACGAACTGCATCCAGCGTAGCCAACTTGAACACGCTTGTCAAACGAAACGGGCGGGCTCCCGGTTGCCGAAACCTCCTTACGTTACGTTGCAAACTCGCCAGATTGGGCACGTTCGGCTTACGTCTAGTTGCGAGTTGTGTTGATCACAGCTGCGCGTCGGCTATCATGCGAGCGACGCTGCGAGGCAGCCGTTTTGGTGGCAGCCGACCGACTGGAGGATACGATGCGTGACCTAGCTCTGCGCGCGCTCGATACGGCCCGCGTTCGAGGCGCCGACTATGCGGATGTGCGCGTTCTGCACCAGGAGGCCGAGAGCGTCACGGTGCGAATGCAGAACGTCGAGGCGCTCACCTACGACGAGTCGTTGGGATTTGGCGTGCGCGTGCTGGTTGGCGGCTACTGGGGCTTCGCGAGCAGCCACCGCATGACGATGGAGGAGGCGGACAAGGTCGCGGCGGAGGCCGTGCGTATCGCGCGCGCCTCGGCGACGGTGCAGGGGCAGCATGCGGACATCGGGCCGCCGGGAGGCATCGTGGACGAGTATACGACGCCCGTCCAACAGGACCCCTTCGCCGTGCCGCTCGACGACAAGATCGCGCTGCTGGTGCGCTCGACGGAGGCGATGATCGGCGCGCCGAACATCGTGATGGCGGAAGCGAACGTGTACTGCCAGCGCGAAGAGAAACTCTTCGTCAGCACCGAGGGGAGCGAGATCAAGCAGACGCTCGTCGAGACCGGCGGCGGCATCGAGGCGACGGCCGTCGACGAAGGAGAGGTGCAACGCCGCTCGTACCCGAACAGCGTCGGCCGACACCAGGGCACCGAAGGCTGGGAGTTCATCGACCGTTGGGACTTCGTCGGCAATGCGCCCCGCGTGGCAGAGGAAGCGGCCGCGCTCCTGCGCGCCAAGACTTGCCCGAGCGGCATGACGACGATCATCTTGGACGGCAGCCAGGTCGCGCTCCAGATCCACGAGTCCTGCGGGCACGCGATCGAGCTCGATCGCGTGCTGGGCAGCGAGGCCGCGTTCGCCGGCACGAGTTTCCTCACGGTGGACAAGCTTGGTAGCTACAAGTACGGCTCGCCGGCGGTGAACATTAGCGCCGATGCGACGGTCCCCGGCGGGCTCGGCACGTTCGGTTACGACGACGAGGGCGTCCCGGCCCACTCGACGCCCGTGGTGCGCGAGGGGACGTTCGTGGGCTACCTAACGTCACGCGAGACGGCGAGCGCGCTGGGGCAGACGAGCAACGGCGCGATGCGCGCGTCCGGCTGGAACCGCATCCCGCTGATCCGCATGACGAATGTAAACCTCGACCCCGGCGGCTGGACGCTCGACGACCTGATCGCGGACACCGACAACGGCATCTATATGGAGACGAATCGGAGCTGGAGCATTGACGACCGGCGACTGAACTTCCAGTTCGGCACGGAGATCGGGCGCGAGATCAAAAATGGCAAGCTGGGCGACCTGATCAAGAACGCAACGTACACCGGCATCACGCCCCAGTTCTGGGGCTCCTGCGACGCGGTCTGCGGCCCCAGTAATTGGGTCGTGTGGGGCACACCGAACTGCGGCAAGGGCCAGCCGGAGCAGGTAGCGCACACTGGCCACGGCGCGGCCCCCGCGCGCTTTCGCAACGTGCAAGTGGGGTTGATGAAGTAGCGTCGATGGACGACGAGCAGTTCGACGAGCTGGTGCGGCAGGCGCTCGACTCGTTGCCCGATGAAATCGCGGCGCGCGTCAACAATATGGACGTGGAGGTGCAGGCCTGGCCGACGCCAGATCAACTACGAAGCGCTCGTGTGCCGTCAGGTGCGACGCTGCTCGGGCTCTACCAGGGCATCCCGCTCACGCGCCGCAGCTCTGGCTATCAGCTGGTGCCACCCGACCGGATTACGATCTTTCGCGGGCCGCTGGAATCGATCTCGCGCAGCGAGGAGGACTTCGTCGAGCGGGTGCGCGCGACGGTGATCCACGAAGTCGCACACCATTTCGGCATCAGCGACGAGCGGCTGCACGAGATCGAAGCGGCACGCAAGCGACGAACACAGTAACCAGGAGGAAGTCTCGATGCTCGGCGAGAACGAACTAAGGAACCTGGCCGACCGCGCGCTCGCGATGAGCCAGGCGGACCAGACCGAGGTGGTGATTTTCGCGCCGCACAGCGCGTTAACCCGCTTCGCGAACAACTACATCCACCAGAACGTCGAGCAGCAGGACGTGGACGTGCGCGTACGCGCCGTACTGGGCAAGAAGATCGGCGTCGCATCGAGTAACGACATCTCCGACGAGGGGTTGAAGTCGTTGGTCGAGCGCGCGGTGATGCTGGCGCGGCACCAGAAGACCAACCCCGATTTCCAGTCGCTGCCGTCGCCCAAGCCCGTACCGCACATCGAGGCGTTCGTCGAACGCACGGCGCGCACGGGCCCGGAGGAGCGCGCGGCGGTCGTTGGAACGATCTGCAACGCCGCATCGAGCGCGGGGCTGACGGCGGCCGGGGCGTTTCGCATCGCGACGGCGGAGATGGCGGTCGCCAACTCGCTCGGGGTGTTCGCCTACCATCGCGATACGATGGCCGACATCAACACGGTGGTGATGAGCGAAGCCGGCTCCGGCCACGCCGAACGCGTGACGATCGACGTAGGCGAGATCGACGGTGTTGCGATCGCAAAAGAGGCGGTCGACAAAGCGCAGCGCAACGTCGATCAAATCGAGATCGAGCCGGGCGAGTACGACGTGGTGTTCCAGGAGTACGCGGTTGCGGACATCCTCGACTTCTTCGGCTACCTCTCCTTCGGTGCGCAAGCGTACCAGGAGAAACGTAGCTTCATGGCCGGGCGCCTGGGCGAGCGCGTGATGGGCGAGAACGTCACGATCTGGGACGACGGCTTCTCGACCGAGAGCATGCCCAACCCATTCGACTTCGAGGGTGTGCCCAAGCAGCGCGTTACGTTCGTGGACAAGGGCATCGCACGCGAGGTCGTCTGGGACACGTACACGGCCGGCAAAGAAGGTCGCGAGTCGACCGGGCATGCGTTACCCGCGGGCAACACCTTCGGACCGATCCCAGCGAACATGTTCCTCGCGAACGGCGACGCCACGATTGACGAGATGGTCGCGTCGACGAAGCGCGGCGTGTTCGTGAGCCGCTTCTGGTACACGCGACCGGTGCACCCGCTGAATGTCGTCGTGACGGGCATGACGCGCGACGGCACGTTCCTGATCGAGGACGGCAAGATCACTTCGCCAGTGAGGAACCTGCGCTTCACGCAGAGCTACCTGGACGCGATGAACCGCGTCGAGGCGATCGGGAAGACCTCCATGCTCTGCCAGGCGATCGTGGGGGTGAGCCGGGTGCCCGCGCTGAAGATATCGAAGTGGAGTTTCACCGGCGTCAGCGAGTACTAGCACGCATGTCGTTGACTGCCCTCGATCCCGTCGATTCGGTCACCGTCACGATCCTCGTCGACAACGTGCCGGCCCACTGTACAGGGCTGCTCGCCCCAAAGACACTGGCTGAGCTGTTTCCGGACGCGTTAATACAAAACAGCGTCGGGACGCGGTACGAGCTGTAGGTCTACTCGCCCCGGCGGCGGGCCAGCTCCTGGAGGATGAATGGGTTCGTCGCCCGTTCGTGGCCGATGCGCGTCTCTTCCATATGGCCGGGCAGCACGACCGTCTCGTCCGGCAGGGTAAGCAGCGTGTCGATGATGCTGGCCATCTCCTGCTCGTAGTTGCCTCCGGGGAGGTCGGTGCGGCCGATCGAGCCGCAGAAGAGCGTATCGCCGCTGAAGAGCATCCCTTCGGTGTAGTAGGAGACGCTCCCCTGGGTGTGGCCGGGCGTATGGAGCGCCTTCAACTTGAGGCCTTCGACCTCTAGTTCGTCGCCGTCCGAGATGAATGCGTCGGGGTCGGGCGGCGGTTCTACCGGACGGCCGAGCATGCGCGCGGCGGCCTGCGAAGCCCCGCGCGCGATCTCCATGTCCTGCGCATGCAAGAGAAACTGCGCGCCGGTGGCCTCATGGACACCGCGCACGCCCAGGATATGGTCGAGATGGGCATGGGAGTTCGCGATGAGCTTGATGTTGACGCCCATGTCGCGCGCCAGCGCCAGGATCTCGTCTGGTTGGTCGCCTGGATCGATACAGATCGCCTCGCTCGTGCGACGCGAGCCGATGATCCAGCAGTTCTCGGCGAAGACGCCGACGACGATGCCGCGCACCATGAGTTCGCTCACGGATGGTTCGGACATAGCGTCGGCATGGTAGCAAAATCGAGGTGCGCGCTACGTCGTGCGGCCGCGCAGCGTGACGGCGCCCAGCGCAATCGCCGCGATAGCATAGCAGAAGCAGCCCACCCAGAACGCGTTCGATATCCCCCAGCCGAGTGAGATCGCGACAGCGAGGACGGACGCGCACACCGATGTCGCCCCATTCACACCCCAGAAGAACGCTGTCGGCGCGTTCTCGTAGCGTGAAGCGACCTTCATGCCTAGAGGGAAGGGCATGCCCATGAATAGGCCCATGGGCGCCAGGATCAGCACCGCGAACATGATGCGCACCGGCGTGGTCTCAGCGTCGAACGTGTGGGTGGTCGCCGGCGTCAGCAAGCCGAACGCCAGCAGCACGACCAGCAACGCTCCCAGCGGCCAGAGGTGCCGTACGTGGAGCCTCGCGGTCGAACCGGCGTTGAGGAGTCGTTCCGTGGCCAGGCTGCCCAGGCCGCTGAAGATCAGCAGCGAGAAGAGCAGCACGGAGAGTGCGTACGTGGGGTGGCCGAGGAAGATAATCAACCGCTGGAGCTGCGCTACCTCGAGCAGGAGGAAGCCCATCCCGATGGCGCAGAAGAACACCACGAACGGCGTCATGCCCTTGAGCGCCTGGCGGCTCGTCGTGAGCGCTAGCGGGAGCAAGATGAAGAACGTCGTTAGTGCCAGGACGGTAACGACAAGGCTGAAGAGCACCACGAAGGGCTTCGTAAGGATGGGATCGACGTTATCGTACAGGCTGGGGTTGAACATGTCCCAAACGTGAAACATCTGGAAGAAGAACGGTCGGTTGTCCGTGGGGGCGGAGATGTCGGCGGGGAAGCCGAGGGAGATCGATCCGGGGTCTTCAGCTTCGGCGATCTGCGCGAACACCGGGTCGCTACCAACGCTCGTGGGCGTGAGCGCCATTTCGAACTGAAACGCCGTAGCGGTGAGCGTGATTTTCGAGACGTCTTCAGCCGAGAAGGGCTCGCGTCCGACGAGTATCGTTCCCACGCCAGTGCCAACCAGCTCATTCTCAACCCCCTTGATGAAGATCAAATGATCGCGCGGACGCTCGACGCCCATTCGCCGCAACGTCGTGCTCGCCAGTGACGTCAGGCGATAGGCCTCCATCGGCCGGTTGCCGTAGTACCAACGCGAGACGCTGAGCACGCCGCCCGGCTTAAGATGATCGAGGTACGTCTCCCAGGCTTCGACGGTGTAGAGAGAGTTTTCGGAAAGGGCGAAGGCACCGGCTGCCGTCGCTGCCCAGGTATCGATTAAGGAAATCTGGATGAGGTCGTAGCGTTCGTCCGAGCGAGCGAGGTAGCTACGTGCTTCATCGTTAACAAATCTGACGCCGGGTTGCTTGTCGAGGTGGCCGGTGAAATCTCCGTACTTGCCATTTACGAGGTTGAGGATATCGCCGTTGAGCTCGACGGCCGTGATGGAGTGTTGTTTGAAGTAGAGCGATGTGAGCACGTCGCGGCCACCGCCGGCACCAATGATGAACACATCGCCGTTCGATCGAATGTAGTGCGCCATGTTTGTCACATCGCAGCGGAGGTGGGCAAGGCCGGTCTTGGAGCCATCGTAATAGGTAAGCGGTGTTCCTGCCGTCGAGTCGATGACGAGGAAGAGTTGCCTCACCAGTGGGCCGCCGGCGCACGCCGGGCTCAACCCCCAGCCGAATGGGTATGTCGCGTGCTCAGGGTCGCCGAGGACGCTGACGCGCGAGAACGCGTTCCAGGTCTCAGTGAGCGCGGGCTGGTCGTTGCCGCCCTTTACGTACCGTATTTTCAGGACGGCGTTCTGGTCTTGAGCGAGCGTGGCGTTGCTGAGGGCGAGCGCCACGAGCAACGCGGCCCCAACGTACGCTGCGACGGCGTACCTTTGTTTGCCGGAATTCCAGCCGAACAGCGCCGCACCCAGAGAGGCCAGTGCCGCGATTGCGAGCACGGTGGACGGGCCATCGTTGAGCAGGTTGAGCAGCCAGATCAACGTGATCGTTCCCAGTCCCGCGCCGATGAGATCGGCGGCGTAGAGGCGGCTCACCTGGGCCGGGAAGCGCGTCAGCGTGAGACAGACCACGATGCCACTAAAGATGAACGGCACGGAGATGACCAGATACGTGGTCGCGACGAGGAGGATGCTGATGAAGGACCACTCCGGTTCGAACGGGATCTGGAGCTGCACGACGAAGCTCAGGACTAAGGTGAGCGTGAAGAGCAGCGCGGCCTGCGCGAGGCGCTCGCGCGTCTGTTGGTCAGAGAAACGCTCTGGCGCGAGGTGGACGATGAGCGCCCCAACGGTCATCCCAAACAGCGCGACCGACACCGCCATGAAGGCGAAGTGGTACCACATCGTCACGCTGAAGATGCGCGTAAGCAGTATCTCGTACATGAGCGTGCTGAGCGTGGTGAAGAACAGCCCGCCGTACAGACCGATGCCGGTCTGTGGTGTTGGTGCGCTGGTTGCCTGCATATCCCCCCACTGCCCGACCGATCGAGCCTGACGGAAAGCGTACCAGCGCCCAGGGCCGCCGTCCACAAGGGGGTCAGTGGAAGCCCGAGGCCTCTTCGATGTGGAGGTTGCGGTCTACAGTTCGCCCCTGTAAGCTCGGTTGTAAGCTTGGAACCTGTTAGACTGAAGCCGCTGTCTCGGTAGGCACGAGCCACGGCAGATCAGGAGGACTTAAGAGAATGGACCAGACCCTCACCGACGTCAGGATCAAACGCGAGGGCGTCGCTTCCTCCTCAGGGACACAGACCATCGTCCGCTGCGACGCGCTCGTCCTCGACACGAGGGAGGCGCCGGAGTTCATCGACATTACAGAGGACGTTCAGGCTGTCGTCGCCGAGGCCGGCGTTCGCTTTGGCCAGGTGACGGTGACCTCGTGCCATACCACAGCGGCAATTCGCGTCAATGAGAACGAACCGCTCCTGCTGGAAGATATGGCCCGTCTGCTCCACCAGATCGCTCCCCACGACGGCGACTACGACCACAACGATTTCTCCCGCCGAACGGTGAACATGGAGGAGGAGGAATGCGCGAACGGCCATGCGCATTGCCAGCACCTCTTCCTGAGTACTAGCGAGACGCTCCCAATCATCGAAGGGAAGATGCCGCTCGGCCAGTGGCAGCGCATCTTCTTCGTCGAGCTCGACCGGGCGCGCCAGCGACGCGTGCTGGTGAACGTCGTCGGGTTGCCCAGCTAGCACGACCTTCAGTCGACCGCTTCGCAATCAGAGAGCGCGCCCATGCGGCGCGCTTTGTCTTCGGCGAGCGGGCGCGCTCAGCCGCGAGGAATCAGGTGCACAGCCGTTGCCTTGAACGAGGCGACGAGCGTCGTGCCAACATCGATGCCGAGCTCGTCGAGCGAGCGCCGCGTGATGCTGGCGACGAGCCGGAAGCCGCAGTCAAGCTCAATCCGCGCTTCAGATCCGGTCATGGTAATGCGGCGCACGACGCCACGCAGGTGGTTGCGCGCGCTGTCCGATACGTGCGCGTCGGCCTGCGCGAGAACAACGTCCTCCGGGCGCAGACAGACCAGCGCCTCGCCGCTGGCGAAGCCGTTCGCGACTGCTTCGACCTGCATGCCACCCACCTGAAGCGTGACAAGTCCATCGTCATTCGAGAGCACGCGCGCGGGCGCGACCGTTTCCACGCCGACGTAGGCGGCGACCGTCTCGTCCGCCGGGGCGGAGAACACCTCGACGGTTGGCCCCACCTGGCGCAGGCGCCCTTCAGAGAGCACCGCGATGCGGTCGGCGAGGCGCGCGGCTTCGTCGCGGTTGTGCGTGACGAAGACCGTGGTCACGCCCGTTTCGCGCACGGCTGAGGCGAGCTCTTCGAGCAGCGCCTCTCGGGTGGGTTGATCGAGCGCACTGAACGGCTCATCGAGCAGCAACACCTCCGGCTCGAGCACGAACGCGCGGGCGAGGGAGGCGCGCTGCGCTTCGCCGCCGGAGAGGCTGCGCGCCGACCGGCCGGCAAGCTCCTCGATGCCGAAGCGCGTGAGCCAGCGGTGCACGCGCGACGTTCGTTCGCTGCGAGGCAGGCCGCGCAGCGACAGGCCGAGCGCCACGTTCGCTTCGACCGAGCGGTTGAGCAGCAGCGACTCCTGAAATACCACAGCGAGCCGCCGGCGCAGCGCCAGCTCGCGCCCGGCGACCGGCCCACCGTCAACGTGGACGACGCCTTCCGCCGGATGTTCGAGCAAGGCGAGAACCTGAAGAAGCGTGCTTTTGCCCGCGCCGTTCGGGCCGAGCAGCGCCAGCACCTCGCCATCGAGCACGTCCAGCTCCGGCACGCGCAGGATCTCGATGTCGCCGCGGCGCACGACGATGTCGCGCAGCGACAGCTTCGCTGTCACGGCGCGCGCTCCTGCTGCTGCACGCCGGTAAGGACGGCGTTCACCAGGAAGATCAACACGAGCAGGATGAACGACAGCGCGATCGCGGCGGGAAACTCGCCGCGCGATACCTCCAGCACGACGGCCGTGGTCAGCACACGGGTGTCGCCCGAAAGGTTACCACCGACCATGATCGACGCGCCGACCTCAGAGACGGCAGCGCCGAAGCCGGCCATGATCGCCGCAAGTAATGGCAGTCGCGCCTCTTGCAACATCAGCCAGAGCATTTGCCAGCGCGAAGCGCCGAGCGCGTAGAGCTGCGGTCGCAGCTTGGCCGGCAGCGCGCCGAGCGCGGCGACGCTGAAACCAGTGACGAGCGGCGTCGCGATGACGGTCTGCGCGATCACCATCGCTCCCGGGGTATAGATCAGGTTGAGCATGCCGAGCGGACCGCTGCGCCAGAGCAAGACCGCGATGAGCAGGCCGACGACGACGGGCGGCAGGCCCATACCGGTGTTGACGAGCGCGACAAGGATGTTCCGCCCCGGGAAACGCCGGAACGCGAGCACTGCGCCGGCCCCGACCCCGAGCACGAGCGCGAGCAACGTCGCCGAGCCGGAGATGAACAGCGAACGTAACGTGATCTCCCAGACGTCGCGGTCGCCCGTGCGCAGAATCGTGAACCCTTCACGGATACCTTCCCAGATGAGGTCCATTGCGTCGCTCCTTTACGGGACGATCTCGTCTTCCGACTTGCCGGCGTCCGGGGTGAACAGTGGCTCCCCAAACGCCGGCACGCCGAACTCGCCGATGGTCTTCTGGACGGAGGCCGACGTTAGGAATTCGACAAACGCGGCGGCGCCCTCGGCGTTGACGTCGTGCCGGTCCGGGTTCACCTGCATCACGTGGTAGATGTTGATCAGCGCAGGGTCGCCCTCGAAGTCGACGGTCAGGTCCAGGCGGTCCCGCTGCGAGAGGTACGTCCCACGATCGGAGATCGTGTAGGCATCGCGCTGGTTGGCCACCTGAAGCGTCGCGCCCATACCCTGCCCGGTCTCCTCGTACCAGTCCTGGCCGACCGGGTCGATGCCCGCCTCTTGCCAGAGGCGCATCTCGAGCTTGTGCGTGCCGGAGTCGTCGCCGCGGCTGATGAAGGGCGTCCCCGACGCGGCGATCGCCTCCAGCGCACCGACCGCGTCCGTGGCCTCGCCGATGCCGGCCGGATCGTCCTGAGGGCCGACGATGATGAAGTCGTTGTGCATGACCAAGCGCCGGTTGACGCCATCGCCCGCCGCGACGAACGCCTCCTCCGCCTTTGGGTCGTGCGTCCAGAGCACATCAGCGTCGCCCCGACTTCCCATTTCGAGGGCCTGACCGGTGCCGACGCAGATGGACTTGAGCGTGTAGCCGCTCTCCTTTTCGAACATCGGCTCGAGTACGTCCAGCAGGCCTGAGTCCTGGATCGTCGTGCCGCAGGCGAGGATGATCTCGTCTTTCCCGCTACCGCTGCAGGCCGTGGCGCCCACGAGCAATGCCGCGAGAAGCGCGATGGCAACGCTCGCCAGAGCGCGGAAGCGCAGCGACCTTTGAGAACACCTGGATGTCAGCATACCGGCCCTCAGGGTATCGTAGCGGGGCGCTACGACAACGCCGGGACGAACGGGTCGCCCGCGATGGCCGTTCGCTTGACAGGCGCTGCGGGCGCGCTATGGTAGCGGTACCACTGACGGAGGAGCGACATGCCCGGAGCGCTGGACGGCATACGAGTTCTTGAGATCGCGCAGGTGATGGCGATCCCGATCTGCGGCGTACTGCTCTCCGACATGGGAGCGGACGTCGTGAAGCTCGAGCCGCCCTGGGGCGACGCTTCGCGCTATACGATGCAGCCGGTCTTCCCCGGCGAGAGCAAGTCGTTCGCCGTGCTCAACCGCGGCAAGCGCTCGGTCTGCCTGGACATCGCCGACGAGCGTAGCCGCCCAGCGCTCGAGGCGCTGGTGCGCTGGGCAGACGTCGTGCTGGTGTCGTTGAAGGACGCCGATCTCGATGCCTATCGCATCGCATACGATCACCTGCGCGAGCTGAAACCCGATATGATCTATCTCGAACACGTCGGGCTCGGCCACCTCGGGCCGATGGGCGGGCTGGGCAGCTACGATCTTGTGGTAACGGGCCTCGCCGGTGTGACCGCGCTCATCGGCCGCGAGCGCGAGGGCCAGCCACAGTACACACAGCCGGCGATCACCGACATGGGCACCGGCTACCTCTCCGCGATGGCGGTGTGCGCCGCCCTCTACGCCCGCCAGACAACGGGCCAGGGCCAACGCATCGAGACCTCGTTGCTGGCGACAGGCATGATGACGGTGGGCAACGTCGCGCACGACTTCCGAGCGGTCGATCCAGGAGTGCGCGAGGAGTTCCTCACGGGGCTCGCGGAGGCGCGTGCGCGCGGCGCGTCGTATGGCGATCTGCAGGCGCACCGCGACCGGACGGTGAACCGCGGACGGCACGGCAATATTTACTATCGCTACTACAAAACGCTCGACTCGTTCATTTCCGTCGGCTGCCTGAGCCCGGCGCTCCAAGCGAGGTACCGCGAGGTCACCGGCCTACGCGACCCGCGTCGTGAGCCGGGCTTCGCCGCGCGCACGGAGGAAGGGTGGGAAAGCATCGGTCGTTTCGTCGCTGAAGCGGAGGCGCTGATGCAGTCGAGGACGACGGCGGAGTGGACGGAGCTGTTCGGCCAGCACAAGATCCCGTGTGGGCCGGTGAGCTTCCCTGAAGAGGCGATCAACGACCCGCAGGTTACGGAGAACGAGTTCGTGATCGACCTGGACCACGAGCTGCTGGGCACGTACCGGACGTACGCGCCGCCGGTGCGTATGGACGCCACGCCGACGCGCGCGCAGGGCCCGGCGCCGCCGCTGGGCAAGCACACGGAGGCGGTGCTGCGCGAGGTCGGGCTCGACGCGGATGCGGTCGCTTCCCTGGTGCGCGCGGGCGTCGCGGGCGCGCGGCCGCTGGAGGGGTAGTATCGCTCGACCGCGGACAAGATGTCCGCGGCATGGCCTTGGAACACCCTCTGCGCCTGTCCGATAAGATCAGTGGCAATGGTCACGCCTGCTCAGGATGATTTCGAGTCCGTAACGGAGAACGCCGCGCTGGTCGAGCTGCTGCGGCGGCGCATCGAGGCGGAGGGTGCGATCACGTTCCACGACTTCATGGAGACAGCCCTCTACGACCCCCAGCACGGCTACTACGCGACGCGCCAGCCGATGGGGCGCGAAGGCGACTACCTAACGAGCCCGGAAGTGCACCCGATCTTCGGGGCGCTGGTGGGCAAGCAACTCTCGCAGTGCTGGGAGCTGCTCGACCGCCCGGCGCACTTCGACATCGTCGAGCAGGGCGCGGGCACCGGTCGCCTCGCGCACGACCTCATGCGCTGGGCAGCGCGACAGTCACCCGCGTTCGCGGCGGCGCTGCGCTACCACATCGTGGAGGTGAGCGCGTCGCTGCGACGCGCGCAGGAGGAGCGCCTGGCAGACTTCAACGTCGAATGGCTGGACGCGCTGCCGGAGGGCATCGAAGGGTGCGTCCTGAGCAACGAGCTGATCGACAGCTTCCCGGTGCACCGCATCGCGCATCAGGGCGGTCAGCTGCTCGAGGCGTACGTATCGTTTCGAGACGGGCGCTTCGAGGAGCTGCTCGGCATCGCGTCGACTGACCGCATCGCGGAGTACTTCGCGGACATCGGTCTCTGGCCGGGCGACGGTTGCCTGGCAGAGGTGAACCTCCACGCCGTCGATTGGATGGCTAACGCCGCGCGGGCGCTCCGGCGCGGATTCGTCCTGACGTTCGATTACGGCTACCCAGCGGAGGAGCTGTACGCGCCCTGGCGCAAGCAGGGCACGCTGCTCTGCTTCTACCGCCACAACGCCAGCGACGACCCGTACGCACGCGTCGGCAAGCAGGACATGACGGCGCACGTCGACTTCACGACGCTGATGCGCGCCGGCGAATCGAACAGCCTGCCGGCGGCGGGATTCACGACGCAGACGCGCTTCCTGGCGAACCTCGGCATCGGCGCCGGGGTTGACGCCGTCGCGAAGGACTCGCCGGAGGCGCTCGAGGAGTACTACGCGCGCCGGCGCGCCGTACAGGAACTGATCGACCCGGCGGGTCTCGGACGCATCCGCGTGCTAGCACAGCGCAAGGACCTGCCCGCAGCCGAGCTGTGGGGCTTCGGGGAGGACGAACGTGCCTGACGTCGGCGACCAGGCGCCCGACTTCGCGCTGCACAGCACGGACGGCGAGGTGCGGCTGAGCGACCGGCTACGCGACGGTCGCGTGCTGCTGGCGTTCTACTTCGAAGACGCCACCCCGACCTGCTCGACCGAAGTCGCGTCGCTTAAGGACGCGCACGAAGCCTTGAGCGATCTCGGAGCGCAAGTGATCGCCGTGAGCGCCGACGGCGTCGAGTCACACCGAGCGTTCGCCGAGCAACTGGGCGGCGTGCCGTTCCCACTCGCTTCGGATGCGGAGCTGGCCGCGGGGCACGCTTACGACGTCTTGTCGGGAGACGATCCGCGCCGCTCGCGACGCGCGCTGTTCGTGATCGAGCAGGACGGGACGATCGCATACGCCGCCAACCCGTTCAGCCCGGGCAGCCTTTCGCAGCTCGAAGGCGCGTTCCGGGCGCTAGGGTTGGAGCTGTGAGCGAGCAAGAGCCGGGGCAAGGCTACTCTGAGACCGTCCTGGACCACTTCGAGCGGCCGCGCAACACAGGCGCGCTCGACGACGCGAACGCCGTCGGGTACATGACGAACCCCGTCTGCGGCGACACGCTGCTGCTCATGCTGCGTATCCGGGGCGGGCGCATCGAGGAAGCGCGCTGGCAGTCAGACGGCTGTGTGGCATCGATCGCGGCGAGCAGCCTGCTGAGCGAGCTGGTGCGGGGCATGGCGCTGGAGGAAGCCCGGGCCCTCACGCGCGAGGCGATCGTCGAGGCGCTGGGCGGGCTGCCGCTGAGCAAGCTCCACGCCTCGGTGCTGGCGGCGGACGCGCTGCAGCACGCGCTGTCGGACTACGAGCGGCGGGGCTGAGATCGGAGATTGAGCTACTTACTGGCGCCCCTATCTCGGAGCCCAAAGAGAGCTGTCGCCGCGAGGAGGGCGCCAGCGCATGCAGCGGCGACGCCAGGCCAGAGCGATAACTCAGAGCTACCGCGCTCGCCCGAACCTGCGATCGGGAGCGCGGCGACCGTTCCAGTGGGCGCGGGAGATGAAGCGGTGGGCGTTGGGGCTTGCAAAATCTGCTTGATTTGCTCGATGAAGGAGAGAGCGTAGGGATCGCCTTCAGCAGCCGGGATATTGCCGCTACAGCCACCGGTCTGGAGACTCCCGGACGGATTGCGAGTGACGAAAAGTATCCACGTCTCGCCGAGTGGCGGGGCGAACCCGCATGACGGGCTTGTGCCCGGCTCGATCGTGACGTCGCCGTTCGCATGCTGGAAGACGGATGCGAGCGATTCAACATCTAGGAGTCGAGGCCCAGAACCCTTGAGGTACTCGTCGATCCGGATAGATGAAACCACCTGGGTGTGGATGATCCCCACGATGCCGGTGTTTGGTGGTGAGACCGGCTCCAGTGTGGGGGGAGGCATCAACAGCCCTGAGTTCTGCGCGGCTCCAATAACGATGAGGCCTGATTCGTCGGCAAGCTCACGGGGCGAACGGCCCACACACGAGCAAGCATGCGCGGGCGTTGCCAGCACTGCCCAAAGGGGCAGCACCAGCAACAGTGCCGCCAAGGATATCCGCACACCGGCCATTGCTGCGTGGGACGATAGCTCCGACCGGTAGGCCTGTCAAGACTCCATCTGACCTTCACGTGCACGTCCGGGTGCGCTACAATACTGCGGCCAATGCGTCGGTTCCAGTATTTCGCACCGCAGTCGCTCGACGAAGCCGTCACGCTGCTCAAGGAGCAGGGCAACGGCGTGCGGCTGCTCGCCGGCGGCACCGACCTGCTCGTGCATATGAAAGCGGCCGGGCTGCACCCGCCGGCCGTCGTCAGCCTCCATGCGCTGTCCGAACTGCGGGACGTCACGTTCGACGAGACGGACGGGCTGCGAATTGGCGCGGGTGTCGACATGGCGGCGATCGAGGCACATCCAGTCGTGCGCGAACGTTACACGGCACTCGCAGACGGCGCGGGCGTGGTCGGCTCCGTGCAGACGCGCAACATGGCGACGCTGGGTGGCAACGTCTGCAACGCCGCGCCTTCTGCAGATACGACGCCGCCGCTCGTTGTGTTTGACGCCGTCGCGGAGGTCGTCGGCCCAAAGGGGTCGCGCCGGGTGCCCATCGGCGAGCTGTTCGCCGGGCCGGGACGGACTGTGCTCTCATCGGACGACGTGGTAGTGGCGTTCCACCTGCCAACGCCGCCCGCACGCACCGGCAGCGTCTATCAGCGACACACCCCACGCAAGATCATGGACATCGCGGTGGTGGGCGTGGGCGTCCGGCTCACGCTCGCTGCGAACGACACGATCAGCGAAGCCCGCATCTGTCTGGGCGCCGTTGCGCCGACGGTAATCCGTGCGACCGGAGCCGAAGAGGTCCTCGCCGGCCAAGCGCCATCGAACGAGCTGTTCGCGCGCGCAGCCAAGCTAGCGAAAGAAGCGGCGCGCCCGATCTCCGACGTGCGCGGCTCGGCCGACTTCCGGCGTTACATCGTGGGTGTGATGACGGAACGCTGCCTGGGCATCGCGCTCGAGCGAGCGAAGGCCTAGCGAAAGGACGCACGGCAACTGATGAGTGACCGACAAAAGCTGGTGGTGAACTACACGATCAATGGCCGTCGGTACGACGCGTACATCGAGCCAAACCGGACGCTGCTTGAGGTCGTGCGCGACGATCTGCGGCTCACAGGCGCGAAAGAGGGCTGCGGCACCGGCGACTGCGGCGCGTGCTCAATGATCGTAGACGGCAAGCTGATCACTTCATGCCTGATGCTGGCCGCGCAGGCCGACGGCGCGGCGATCACGACGATCGAAGGGCTGGCACAGAACGGCACGCTGCATCCGGTCCAGCAGGCGTTCATCGAGAAGGGCGCGGTGCAGTGCGGGTTTTGTATTCCAGGCATGATCCTCGCCGGTAAGAACCTGCTCGACCACAACCCGAAGCCGGCAGCGGCAGAGATCCGGCAGGCCATCGCCGGGAACCTCTGCCGCTGCACAGGCTACACAAAGATCGTGGAGGCAATCGCGGCAGCGGCGAACGCCTGAATAAAGGAAGGGAAACGTACGATGACCACCTTCGCACAAATTGGCAAGCCTATCACCCGGCTCGAGGGAAGCGACAAGGTAACCGGCGCATCGGTCTACGCAGCCGACGTGCAGCTTCCCGAGATGCTGCACTGTAAGCTGCTGCGCAGCCCGCACGCCCATGCGCGCATCGTGCGCATCGACGCATCGAAGGCAGAAGCGCTCGATGGCGTGGAGCATGTCGTCACCGCGGCCGACCTGCCCACGTTCGAGCCGCGCCGCATGGGCAACCGCGGCTACAACCTGCTCGCCGGCGACGAGGTCACCTTCTACGGCCAGCCCGTCGTCGCTGTGCTGGCGGGCGACCTCAGTACCGCGGAGGAGGCGGTCGAGCTGATCGAGGTGGAGTACGAGGAGCTACCGATCGTGCTCGACGTGATCGAGGCGATGCAGGAGGACTCCCCGCTCGCGCGTAAGCCGCCGGAGGAGATCGATCGCTCAGAATCTCGCGGGCACGTGACCGTCTCTGTCGAGGAGCAGTCATCGGGCAGCCCGAGCAACGTCGCTTCGCAGGCGAAGTTCAGCCGCGGCGACATCGAACAGGGCCTCGCCGAAGCTGACTCGGTCGTCGAGCATACCTGGCGCAGCGCGATGATGCACCAGGGCTACATCGAACCGCACGTCACCGTAGCGGACTATAACGCGGCGAGCGGAGAGCTCACGATATGGACCGCGACACAAGGTCAGTTCTTCGTGCGGGATCAGGTCTCCAACATGCTACGCATCCCCGAGACGAAGATCCGCGTCATCGGCCTGGAGCTGGGTGGCGGCTTTGGCGGTAAGATCTTGCTCACGCAGCCGCTCGTCGGCGCGCTCTCGCGCATCGCCGGCCGGCCAGTGAAGCTCGTCTTCACGCGCGCGGACGACCTGATGGGTGCGACGCCCTCCGGCCAGTGCGTCGTCGAGCTGAAGACCGGGATGAAGAAGGACGGCTCGGTGACGGCGATCAAGGCGAAGGTAGTCTACGACAGCGGCGCTTTCCCCGGCGCGCCAGCGGTCGTGGGCGGCATCCTCATCGGTGGCTATTACAACTTTCCGAACCTGGAGATCGAGGCCTACGAGGTGCTCACGAACAAGGTGAGCGTCGGCGCGATCCGAGCGCCCGGCGCGCACAACGTCACGTTTGCTATCGAGAGCCACATGGACATCATGGCGCGCGAGCTTGGCCTCGACCCGCTCGAAGTGCGGCTGAAGAACGCTGTCGGCAAGGGCGACGAGATGCCGAGCAAGGCGAAGTACCCGAGCATCGGCATGAAGGAGTGCCTGCAGGAGCTCGGCGAGAGCGAAATCTGGCGCTCGCGGCCGGGCGCAGACGCGCGTAGCGGCCGCCCGTCTGGGCGCGGCGAGCAGCACAAGGCGAACGGCAAGCCCGCGACGGCGGGTAAACGTCGCGGCGTCGGACTCGCCGTGGGCGGCTGGCTGGGCGGCCTACAGCCGGCCGCCGCGCACGTCGAGCTGAACGGCGACGGTACGATCAGCGTCGTCGTCGGTGCGAACGACATCACGGGCACGAACACTTCGTTCGCACAGATCACGGCCGAGGAGCTGGGCGTGCCGCTCGACATGGTCAACGTCACCACCGGGGACACGAAGACGGCGCCCTTCGCCGGCATGAGCGCCGGCAGTAAAACGCTGTTCACGGTGGGACGCGCGGTAAAGGCCGCCGCCGAGGACGCCCGCCAGCAGCTGTTCTCCATCGCGGCGGAGCGCCTCGAAGCGAACCCGGACGACCTTGAGTCGGCGGGCGGCGAGATCCGCGTAAAGGGCTCGCCCGACAAGTCGATCCCGTTCCGGCGTCTGGCCGGCATCACCACGGGCTTCGGCGCGCTTTATCCGCCCGTGATCGGTCGCGGCAGCATCACCGCGCGCCAGCAGGCGCCGGGCTTCACCGCCCAGGTCGCTGAGGTGGAGGTCGATCCCGACACCGGCGAGGTAACGCTTCTGCGCTGGGCTTCGGCGCAGGACGCGGGCTTCGCGATCAACCCGCTGTCCGTCTCGGGCCAGATCCAGGGCGGTACAACGCAGGGGATCGGCATCGGGCTCTGGGAGGAGATGCTGTTCGACGACCAAGGCCGGCTGCTCAACCCCGGCCTGCTCGACTACCGCATGCCGACCGCTATGGACGTGCCGGACATCGACGCGCGCATCGTCGAGGTGCCCTCAGAGGACGGCCCGTACGGCGCACGCGGCGTCGGCGAGCCGTCGATCATCCCTGGTGCGGCGGCGATCGCCAACGCGATCGCGGACGCCGTGGGCGCGCGTGTGACGGAGGCGCCGGCCACACCGGAGCGCATCCTGCGCGCGCTGGGCAAGCTCTGATGCCCAAGGTCACTGCGCTTCTCTTCATCATGCCGGTACGCGACCTGGATCATGCGGCCCGTTTCTACGTCGAGGCCTTCGACCTGCGCGAGGTCTACCGCGGCGACAACATCGTCTTCGTCGGCATCCCGGGCACGGACAGCGCCGTCGGCCTACTGCACGATCCTGAGGGCGCCGGCAGTGGCCCGCGCCACATCGGCTTCCATGTCGACCACGCGCTCAACCTGGACGACGTCGTACTGGGCCTCGAACAGGCCGGCGGCAGCGTGGTCGAGCGTGGAGAGCACGGGCCTGGGATCCCGTTCGCGCGCGTCAAAGACCCGGACGGCAACGAGTTCGAGATCTAGGTTCGGTGCCGACCGCAGCTATTCTGCTGGTCGCAGGAGAATCGACGCGCATGGGGCGGCCGAAGGCGCTGCTCCCGTGGGGCAACACCACGCTCATCGAATACCAGATACGCGAGCTGCGCGCGGCCCCGGTCGATGACCTCGTCGTCGTTCTGGGGCACGCTGCTCAGGAAATCCGACCGCACGTCCCCGCCGGCGTGCGCGTCGTCGTGAACGCGGCATATCGGGAAGGGCGCGCCAGCTCGCTGCGGATCGGCGCGGCCGCCCTGCCGGACGACGCCGATCCGATCATCGTGCTCAACGTGGATCAGCCGCGCCCGCGCGAGGTGCTGGCGAAGCTCCTGGAGGCCCACCAGGAAGGCGTTGCCGCAGTCACGATGCCGGTCATGGACGGCAAGCGCGGCCACCCGCCCGTGCTGGCCGGTGCGCTGCTGAGGGAGCTGCGCGAGGCGTCAGAAGAGATGCTTGGGCTCCGGGGGGTGCTCGAACGGCATGAGGGGTCGATCCTGGAAGTCGCGTTCGATAGCCCCGTGGTACGCCTAGACATCAACACTCCGGCGGACTACGAACGGGCGCTGGCCGAGTTAGGCTCGGGATCGCCCTAGACGTAACGCTCTGGTATAATCGTGGCCGATGCTCGCGGGGGAGCGGGATTGGGGAAGGACACACCTATGCCAGCGCTGTTGAAAATCTCGCTCGCATCGCTAGCAATACTCTTGCTCGGCCTCGCGCTGGGGGCCGCGGCCACGAACGCACAGCAGCAAGGCGGCCAGATGGTCGTCGATTGCGAAGGCAACACGCGAGCTGTGGACCGCGACTGCCAGTATGGAAGCGGGCAGCAGTTCACGGTGGCGATTCACGTCACGCAGGCGCCATCCGGCGGCTACACGGCCCTCCAGACAAAGCTCCGTTGGAACCAGGGTGTCCTCACCTATCATGCGGCAAGCCAAGCGAATAACGAAGTCGTATGGCCGCCGTGCAACATCCAGGCGCGTGCCGACAACAGCACGGCCGGCGGGACGGACGCCGGCCCCTCGGTGCTCTTCGCCTGCATACCGTTCACTGCCATTGAGAACCAGGGAGCAATCGCTCCCACCTCCTTTACCGGCCCCGTGCTGCTCTTCCGATTCACGTGCAGCGGCAACGGCACGTCTACGCTCACGCTCGTGCCGCGCGTGGGCGATCCTCAGCTAGGCAGTCAGCTGCTAGACAAGATCGGCAACGCGATTGACCCTACGCTGCAGAGCGCCAGCGTGGAATGCGGCGGGGCACAGCAGCAACGTCCGCCTCCCCAGTTCGGCACAAGGCAAGCAGGGGCGATGACGCCCGTTTCGCCGGACGCGACCATCGCGCCGCCACGCAGCGGCAACGACCCCGACGGCAACAACAATGGGCAGAACGGCACCGGGACACCCGAAACGCCCGGGCTCACACCCACCGAAGGCACCGCCATTGCAACGAACCCCACGTTCGAGGCGACGGGAACGGTCACGTCCGGTACGGGGTCAACCGGTGACGACGGTGGCGGCAGCTTCCCGATCTGGGCGTGGATCGTCATCGGCGTTGCGGTTGTTGGTGGCGTGGGAGGCGCCGGTTACGCCGGCTGGCGGCGTTATCAGGCAGGCCAGACCGGCGGCCCAGGCGATCACGGCTCGAGCGGGCCCGCAGATACCAACACCTAGCGACGTTCGCTTGACTAATCAAGCCTGTCGTCTATAATGCGAATGCTCATTTTCGGGCACGCGCCGAACTGACGCTCGGCCCTTCCTCGAGCTGATTCACAGCAAGGAGTATCTACGTGGCAGAAGCAACCCAGGCCGCCGAGAAGAAAGAGATCCCCATTGTCCCGTTCCTTCGTCTCCCGGAGAAGCCAGGGGGGAAGGCGTATCTCGCTGGAAGCCGATGCAAGCAGTGCGGCGCCGCATATCTGGGCGAACGCATGGCGTGCAGTCGCTGCTTCTCGACGGAACCGATGGATCACGTCCAGCTGAGCGAACGCGGGGAGCTGCACGTGTTCTCGATCGTCCATCAGTCGGCGCCGGGCATCCCGGTGCCCTACATCGCCGCGATCGTTGACCTGCCAGAAGGCGTCAGCGTGCGCTGCAACATTGAAGGCGTCGAGCCGGACCCCAAGAACCTGCAGTTCGGGATGCCGGTGGAGATGTACACCGAAAAGGTGCACACGGACCGCGAGGGCAACGACATTATCGCGTTCAAGTTCCGGCCAGCGAACGGTAAGAGCTAGGCGGGCAGAGGACAGGGAAAGGAGCACACAAACAATGCGAGACGTAGCCATTGTCGGGGTAGCGATGCTCAAGTTCGGGCGCTATCCGGACAAAAACGTAGAGGAGCTGGGCGCTCAGGCCTGTCTACTGGCCCTGAAAGACGCCGGTATGTCGCTGAAGGACATCGAGCTAATGGTCAGCGGGAACCTGTACCAATCGAACGCGACCGTCGGCCAGCGCATCTTGAAGCAGATCGGCCAGACAGGCATCCCCGTGATCAACGTCGCTAATGCCTGCGCCACCGGCTCGACGGCCTTCCGCGAGGCGTACATGTCGGTCGCTTCCGGCGCGTACGATATCGCGATGGCTGTAGGCTCGGAGCAGATGGGTAAGATGGGCCTGCTGGGCACCGGCGGCGGTCGCGGCGCGGGCATCTCGCCGGAGGGAGTCGTCGGCTCGGGCCTGATGCCGGCGGTCTTCGGTCAGGCTGGCGTGGAGCATATGCGCAAGTATGGCACCACGTTCGAGCAGTTTGCCAAGGTGGCGGTCAAGAACCACAAGCACTCCATGGCGAACCCTTACTCCCAGTACCAAGTCGAGACGAGCCTCGAGGACGTAATGAACGCCCGCATGGTGGCCTGGCCCAACACGCTGTACATGTGCTGCCCCACGGGCGATGGCGCAGCGGCCGCGATTATCACGTCGATGGATAAGGCGAAGCAGTACACGACCAAGCCGATCAAGGTCGGTGCATCGGTTCTCACCTCCGACCCGTGGTCGGAACGCGACCTGACGCTACCCGACGTGAACACCCTCACCCGAAACGCCGCCGCGGAAGCGTACGAAAAGGCGGGCGTCGGGCCGGAGGACCTCAACCTAGTTGAACTACACGACTGTTTCGCGACGGCGGAGCTGCTCCACTACGAGAACTTGGGCCTGTGCGGCGAAGGCGAGGCCGGCCGCATGATCGACGAAGGAGAAACGTCGCTCGGCGGGCGAGTGGTGGTGGCGCCAAGCGGCGGCCTGCTGTCGAAGGGGCATCCGCTGGGCGCGACAGGTGTCGCCAATATCTGCGAGGTCGTCTGGCACCTGCGCGACGAAGCGGGCGACCGGCAGGTCGAAGGGGCGAAGGTCGGCCTCGCGCACGTGATCGGCCTGGGCTCCGCCTGCACAATCCACATCCTTCAGCGCTAGCGCATCGCCAAGCAAACTGAAGAGGGCCGGCAGCGTGCTGGCCCTCTTCTCATTTTCGATTCGATCGTCGCTAAGGCGCTACGCAGGTGTGACCGAACTGGTTCACCGCGAAGAGGATGTCGTTCGTCGCGATGATCCCATCGGCGGCGTTCAAGTCCCAGGGGTCGCCGCCTGGGTTGGGTGGACTGCGGTCGAAGGAACTGTGGTAGGCAGGGCCGGCTGGCACCGGGCCCACGAGCGGGTTCCCCGGGCTACCTGACGCTTGGAAGCGAAGGACGATCCGGAAGATGTCGCCCGTACTGACGACGCGATCTCTGTCTAGAGCGTTCGAACTGGCCGGCGTATCGTAGAAGTCCCAGAAGTTATTGGGGTTGCGCCGACCACCAAACAGAGCGTTGGTGCCGAGCTCCTGGACATCGGTACAGCCGTCGTTATCATCGTCGGGGTCGCAGGCGTTCCCTAGGCCGTCCCCATCGGTATCGATCTGGTTGGCGATCTTGGGATCGCTTTCGCCAGGGCCATTAGCGACGCCTGGACAGTTATCTTGGGCATCGGGCACCGTGTCGCCGTCGGTATCGCCGCACATGATCGAAGCGCCTTGCATCGTCACAGGATCGATCGGTACAGC
Organism: Dehalococcoidia bacterium; assembly: GCA_049642385.1. Lineage (GTDB taxonomy): Bacteria > Chloroflexota > Dehalococcoidia > DSTF01 > RBG-16-68-14 > JBAROU01. The sequence goes on from JBAROU010000110.1 coordinate 26,088, forward strand.
TCGAAGCGGGTCACCTTGCGCGCGGATGAAGTGTGTGCCCAGCTGCAGGTCTCCTGCGCGGGGCACAAATGAGAGCTGCGCCTTGCCTATTTGCTTGCACTCGAACGCAAAGTCCACAATCGCGCCGGTGAACGTGTCGCCGTTCGCCAGCGCCGGGTCGTCTACGGCAGGCACACAGCCAAACAGCACGGTGGGATCACCGACTTTGCCGATGCTGCGGGCCGCGAAGCCGCAGTGGGACCAGAGCGCCTCGTCAGTTGGGCTTCCGGACGGCAGGTAGTTCACGACGCCATCCGTCCAGTGGAGCTTTATCTGGAATCCGTGATAGCCGCCGTCGGGCGGCTGCGTCACGTGAATTCGAATGTGCCTGGAGCCGCCAACCGCCGCACCGCATTGCTTCTGGAGGCCGGTGGTAACAACGTTACAGTCTATGGCCATGGCGCCATCCGGTGCTTTCTGGACGGTCGGTGTTGCCGTCGGTGTCCCTTCGGGCGTGTTCGTTGGCGTCGGAGTGGACGTGCGAGTCGCCGTGCTCGTCGGCGTATTGGTGATCGTGGGGGTCTGGGTGATCGTCGGTGTGTTGCTCGGTGTTGTAGTGTTGCTCGGCGTGGGCGTGTTGCTTGGCGTGGACGTGTTGGTTGGCGTCGGCGTGATCGAGGGAGTCGGCGTGGTGGTAGGTGTGTTGCTCGGCCCCGGCGTGTTGGTGGGCGTGCGCGTCGGCGTGGATGTGCGCGTCGCGGTGGGGGTGTTCGATGGCGTTGGCGTGCTCGTCGGACTGCCGCAACGAATGGTTAGGACATCTGTGCCCTTGTCCAAGACAGCGTTAGATATCTCGTCCGTGATGTAGCTATCCAGGGGCTGTCCGTGCACCAGCGTGAGGGTGCCGATGGTTGTGGCCGTGCAGTTGGCAGCCACGGCCATGATCTGGCCGGTGAACACGGACTCGGGTCCGAAGGCCGCGCATCCGGCGAGGTATGAAGCGGGGAGGCTGGAAGGGTCGCTGAGCACGAGCGAACAGCTTGGCCATTGGTGCGTGACCGTGCCCTTCAAGGCGATGGCACTGGTGCCGGTGATCGTGAGGCGAGCCTGGTGCCCTGTATAGCCAACCACCGTGTCGCTGTCCGCATCTACGGTAAGACCTGCGATGGACTCCACCCGCACCAATATGTTGAAACTGCTTGTGGGCGTGAGCTGGCAGGTGGTGCTAAGGGCGCCGAACGTGCCGCAATCGGCGACCGTGTCGCCGGTCGTATCGATCGAGATGGAGAGATTGGGGTTGGGCGGGCCAGCCGAGCCCGAGCGACCCGGCTCGTCATAACCCCACGAAAGGGAGAGCGATAGGACAAGCGCCCCTATCGCTCCAAGTGCTATGGCGATGAGTGCCGGCTTTCGCTTCATTCGCTCGTTTCCGGCGGGGTCGAATGCAATTATAGCATAACGAAGCCGCGCGGGACTTCGCTAAAGCCCCGTCATCAAGAACTACAACGAAGGTTTTACAGTTCCCTTACAAATCTTGCGAGATCCCGTCGCTTGCTCGACGGATAAGGCTAACCTACAATTGCTATTGCAGGACAACTGAGTTCGAGGAAGGAACCTCCTACCGAGACTCTGGCCTGCCGCCCGTGCCAGGTCTCCCCCACCACCAGTCCCTGGCACGGGCCCTTTCTTACCCTAAGCCCTTCGCTTTTGATGCACCTCCCTGCTGAGGGACGGCGAAAACCTGTCGGCGGAGCGGCTCATGGACCGCTACTACCAGCATTTCCTGGGCATGGGTGACCCTACCGGACAGCCATCCCCTCTTTTCGGGTGGCCCTTGACGATACTGAGCGATTCGAGCTAGGGTGCGCCCACCGTAGGACGGAAGGCGTCTGTAGTCTCTCAAACGAGACTACAGAGCGAGTTTCAGAAGGCAGGGAGCGCCGTGGCGTCTTGGCTGGAACGCTACCAACGACTGATCATCGTCGCGCTGGCGGCTGTCCTGGCTGCGGCTGTCGTCGCGCTGGTGATCGACCGGCGCGGCGGCCCCGCGCCTCTCGAGATCAACGTCGCATCACTCACCCCAACCGTCGGCGGCCCGATCGAGGTGTACATCACCGGAGCTGTCGCGCGGCCGGGCGTGTACGAAATGGAAGCCGGCGACCGCGTCGTCGATGTCCTGCAACTGGCGGGTGGCTTTACGCCCAACGCCGACCCTGAGTCTGTACCTCTGGCCAAACACCTGCAGGATGAGGACACGATCGTGGTCCCGCGCGTGGGCCAAGTCGCCAGCGCGGCCCAGGCGCCGAGGTCGCAGGTGGCGGGCGCGACGGTCGTCAACATCAATACCGCAGCGCCAGAGGATCTGGACGCCGCCCTACCCGGCATCGGGCCGGTGTACAGCCAGCGCATCGTGGACAGTAGGACGACCGAAGGGGCGTTCGCGTCCACGGACGACCTGCTCACCCGCGACCTCATCCCGCAAGCCACATTTGAGCGCATCCAAGAGCTGATCACCGTCGGGCCATGACGCTCGTCTTCCTGGCGGGGGCGTGGCTGCTAGGCATACTCGGCGGAGCGGCCACGGGCGGCGTTTGGTGGCCAGGCGTGGCCGCGATGAGCGCAGCCGGCTTCGTAGCAGCGGCGCTGGAACGCCGGCCGCAACTCGCGCTGATGGGCCTTCTTTCGGTCGGGCTGTTCGTCGCCGGTGCACACCGGTATGTCGAACAAGTGCCGCCTGACCAACCGGCGGGCATCGCGCGGTACAACGACGGCGACGCCGTTCGCTTCCGGGCGCTTGTAGACGACGAACCGGAGGTCCGCGGCAGTTCGCAGCGAGTGCAGCTTTCCGTGCGCGAGGTTTTCGTCGACGGCCACTGGCAGCCTACATCCGGCAGCATCCTGCTCCGGCGCGGACTGTTTCCCCGCCACGAGTACGGCGACCTGCTGGAGCTGAAGGGCGAGCTGGAGACGCCGCCCTCATTCGATGACTTCGACTATCGGGACTACCTCGCCCGCCAGGGCGTCACGTCGTTGATCGCGTATCCCGAAGTGCTCACGCTCGCGCGCGGCCAGGGCGACGCGGCTCTGGCCGCGCTGCACGACGTTCGTCGCGGGCTGGGAAGCGCGCTGGGGCGCGCCCTGCCCGAACCGCAGGCAGCGCTGGCCCAAGGGATGTTGCTGGGCCAGCGCTCGGCGATACCGACGGATCTCATGGACGATCTGAACGCGACGGGCACGTCGCATTTGATCGCGATCTCCGGGCAGAACGTGAGCCTGGTGGCCGCGCTCGTCATCGCTTCACTCGCGTGGCTGATCGGGCGGCGGCCGGCAGCGATCGTCGCGCTCGTCACGATCGCGGGCTACACGATGCTCACGGGCGCATCGCCCAGCGTCGTGCGCGCGGCGATTATGGGTGGGCTGTTCGTGCTGGCGACATTGGTCGGCAGGCCAACGAGTGGCCTCGCGTCGATCGCTGTCGCGGCGGCGATCATGACGGGCTGGGACCCACTTGTCGTCCACGACGTGTCGTTCCAGCTCAGCTTCGCCGCGATCATTGGGTTGGTGTACCTCACACCGCTCTTTCAAGCCCGCGGCGCGGAGCTGTTGCGCGCAGCGGGCATCGTGGGTGAGGGCGACGGGTTCGCGGCGTTCCTGCTGGAGAGCACAGCGGTGACGATGGGCGCGGTGGCGGCAACGCTACCGCTCATCGCGCTCAACTTCGGGCGCGTGTCCGTCGTTGCGCCGATCGCGAACCTGTTGCTGGTACCCGCGTTCGCCTTCATCCTCGTGACGTCCGCGCTCACCGCCGTCGCCGGCGTGATCTGGGCGCCGTTGGGCCAGGCGACAGGCTGGTTCGCCTGGGCGGCGCTGACGTACATGGTCGAGCTGGTGCGCTTCTTCGCCGGCCGGCCGCTGGCCTCGTTCGAGGTGACGGGCTTCGGGGCGTGGCACGCGGCGGCGAGCTACCTCGCGCTCGCGGGCCTCGCCTGGTGGCTGTCGCGGCGGCGAATCGAGCGGACGACAGGGCTCGCGGTGGAACGGCTGCCCACGGGCGGGCTGCACGTCCGACC
>JBAROU010000118.1:0-2801 GCA_049642385.1 Dehalococcoidia bacterium
GTATACAACCTGATTGGAAGAGTAAGGCGTTCCTTGACACCCTCTCCGCCGCCGTGCTAGTATCGCTCCATTCTAGGAGAGCGCAGGCCATGAACACGCTACATCCGATGAGCATCCTAAATTCCGAGCGCGCGCGAGGAAATCGCACGACGCGATGCGTCGGCGCACCGTCGATCGGGGAGGCCTGGGTCTACTAGAAGCAAACGAACGAACCGCAGAGAAAACGCAGGCCCCCCGAGCAGTCGGGGGGTTTTTCGTTCTTGGGAGGCGATGGCATGTTAGAAGGCAAGCTGGTCAAGCTGCGAGCGCGTGAGGTGGCCGACGCTGAACGCGGCTACAAGTGGCTCAATGATCCTGAGGTGACGCGCTACATTAGCGATCGCTACCCGCTCTCGATGGCGGATGAGGAGCGCTGGGCGCGCGATGTGCCGGCGAACGGCTTCGCCCACGTGCGTCTCTCCATCGAGACGAAGGAAGGCGTCCACATCGGCAACATCAGCCTCCATTCGGGGACGCCGGAAGACCGCAAGGCGGAGCTCGCCATCCTTATCGGTGAGCCTGCCTACTGGTCCAAGGGGTTCGGCAGCGACGCCATCGTGACTTTGCTCACCTTCGCCTTCCACGAGATGAACCTCAACCGCGTCTGGCTTACGACGCTCGAGTTCAATGAGCGCGCCATCGCCTGCTACCGGAAGTGCGGGTTCATCGAAGAGGGGCGTCTTCGGCAAGAAGTTTACAAGCACGGTCGCTACTGGGACTACGTTTGCATGGCCAGCCTGCGCGCGGAGTTCGATCTGCTGCACCAGGAGTGAGGAGAAGAGCGATGTTAGAAGGCAAGCTGGTCAAGCTGCGAGCGCGTGAGCTGGCCGACGTCGACCGGGCGTACGCCTGGATCAATGACCGCGAGGTCACGCGCCATCTCATCGCGCGCTACCCGCTCTCCCGCGCCGACGAAGAGCAGTGGCTCAAGAACACGCCGACCAACAGCGTTGGGAACGGCGTCGCCCTCGCCATCGAGACCCAGGACGGCACGCACATCGGCAACATCGACCTGCACCCGGTCGCGTCCGAGGACCGACACGCTGCGCTCGGCGTTATGATCGGCGAGAAGGACTACTGGTCGAAAGGCTACGGCACGGACGCCATCGTCACGTTGCTCCGTTTCGCGTTCGACGAGATGAATCTCAATCGCGTCTGGCTGACGGTTGACGATCGCAACGAACGCGCCCGGGCCTGCTATCGCAAGTGCGGCTTCCGAGAAGAGGCTCGCTGGCGACAGGATCGATTCACCGAAGGGGCGTACCACGACACGCTCGTCATGGGCGTCCGGCGCGACGAGTTCGCTGCGCTGCACAACAACGGGACCATAGCTGAAGAGGGAGGACATCATGCTGGAAGGTAAGCTCGTCAATCTGCGCTCGGTCGAGCAAGCGGACGTCGAGCGCATGTACACGTGGATCAATGACCGCGAGGTGACCCGCTTTATGGCCGCGCGATACCCCTACTCGCACGCGGACGAAGAGCGCCTGGTGCACGAAGAGGCGCCGAACAGCTTCCAGCGCGTCTGGCTGGCTATCGAGACGAAGGACCGCGTCCACATCGGTGGCATCGACCTGTTCGAGGTCCGCCCGGAGGACCGCAAGGCCAGCCTCGGCGTCATGATCGGCGACAAGCCATACTGGTCGAACGGTTACGGCAGCGACGCCATCATCACGCTGCTGCGCTTCGCCTTCCATGAGATGAACCTGAACCGCGTTTGGCTCCACACGTTCGAGTTCAACCACCGCGCCTACGCCTGCTACCTGAAGTGCGGCTTCCAGGAAGAGGGGCGCCTGCGCCAGCACTACTACGCCGAGGGGCGCTACTGGGACAGCGTCGTCATGGGCATCCTCCGCCACGAGTTTGAAGCCCTCCACGGCTCAGCGACCGAGGCAGCGCGCGCGAACGAACCGGTGCGAGCGACATGAAGGACTTTTACGACCCGGCCGTCTACGACGCCACGACGAACGGCCCGCCCGGCGACGTCGACTTCTACCGGTCGCTCGCTCGCGAAGCGCATGAAGCGGGTCACCCCGCGCTCGAGCTCGCCTGCGGCACCGGACGCGTCAGCATCCCGATCGCGCGCGACGGCATCCGTGTCGTCGGCCTCGACCGCTCGCCCGCGATGCTCGCCCGCGCGCGAGAGAAGAGCGCCGATCTCGCCAACGTCCGCTGGGTCGAAGGGGAGATGACGAACTTCGACCTGCCCGATCGTTTCGGGCTGGTCTTCATTCCGGCCCGCTCCTTCTTGCACCTGCTCACGGTGCAGGACCAGCTCTCGTGCCTGCGCTGCATCCATCGCCACCTCGTGGCCGACGGGCGCCTCGCGATCGACATCTTCAACCCTGATATCGTGATGATCGCCCAACGGTTGACCACGAACCGAGGCACCGTCCATCACCGCAGCCGGTATCGACACCCGCGCACCGACCGCTCGGTGCGGGGGTGGGAAACGACTGAATACCGCCCCGCCGACCAGGAGCTGACCAGCACCTTTATCGACGAAGAGCTGACCGATGACGGTGCTGTCATCTCTCGCATCCACTGCGACCTCAAGCTGCGCTACGTCTTCCGCTACGAGATGGAGCACTTACTCGCCCGCGCCGGCTTTGAGGTCGAAGCGCTCTACGGCGACCACTTCGGTTCAGCGTTCGACGACACCAGCCCGGAGATGGTCTGGGTGGCTCGCCGGCCCACGTAGGGCGGCGCGCTGGCTTCGTTGTCAGAGCGTAGCGGCGAGCTTAACCTAAACACGCTTGTAC
>JBAROU010000136.1:0-3576 GCA_049642385.1 Dehalococcoidia bacterium
AAGCGCGAGCGTGCGGTGCTGGGGCGAGAACAGCGGCGGCCAGTTGGGGGCCCAGACGACCGAGACCTGCGACATCGACCATATGACCACGTGTAGCACGACGCCACTCGTTGTCGACCTCGATTCAGACATGGACGGCTGCGTGAACAGTCGTGAGCAGGGCGGCAACGCGGCCCTGGGTGGCATGCGCAACACGAAACAGTTCTGGGACTTCTTCGACACGCCGACGAACACGGGCGTGCGCGACAGGGTCATCTCGACCGGCGACCTGCAGCGGCTGGTGTCGCGCTTCGGGTCGACGCAGTCGCCCGCGCCTACGTTCAGCGCGGCGCTGGCGCAGGCGCTGGGCGTGCCAGCAGCGACCGGTTACAACGCGGCGTTCGACCGAGCGGCGCCGTCGCCGGGGGGCGACCCGTGGGACCTGAACGCGCCGGATGGGTCGATCTCCGCAGGAGACATCCTGTTCTTGATCAATCAGTTCGGGCACAGCTGCGCGTAGGCCCCGGCCTGTCGGGGCGCGTAGCCCCCTGCTCCTAGCGCTATACTGCATTCGCTGGTGACATAAGCTCGCTGCCAAACGTTGTTTTACACGATGACCATGCACGCACGTCTTCCGTTGGTATTCGTCTGTGCCGCGTCGATGCTGGCGATCCTCGTCCTGCTCTCGTTGGATGCGCCGCGGGGCGCCGCCCAGGGCGGGGAAGTCGTGGGGCTGACGGCGGGGTGGCGACACACGTGCGCCGTCACGACGGCGGGCGGGGTGAAGTGCTGGGGCAATGCGCACGAGGGCCGATTAGGCAACGGGCAAGACGCGCCGAACCAGTTGATTCCAGTGGACGCGATCGCCCTTGCGGACGGTGCGTTCGCAGTCACGGCGGGCTACGGGCACACCTGCGCGCTGGTGGCGGACGGCGGGGTGAAATGCTGGGGCAACAACTTCCGCGGGCCGCTGGGCGACGGCACGCAGACCAACCGCTTCACCGCGGTTGCAGTCTGTGCAAACGCCGCGTGCAACGGGCAGCTTTCGGGTGCGGTGAACATCGAAGCGGGCGACCGCCATACGTGCGCGCTGATGACGGGCGGCGGCATTAAGTGCTGGGGTAGCAACGCGCAGGGGCAGCTGGGTGATGGGCAAGCGTGCGGTGCGACGGCCTGCCTTACGCCTGTGGACGTTCAGGGCCTGGCCGGCGCCGCGATCGCCGTGAGCGGCGGCATCTGGCACACGTGCGCCGTGTTATCGACGGGATCGGTGCAGTGCTGGGGCACGAACTTCGCGGGGCAGCTGGGCAACGGCACCACCAACTCCTCAAGCGTGCCGGTGACCGCGCAGGGCATCAGCGACGCGGTCGCGGTTGCGGCAGGAGGCGAGCACACGTGCGCGGTCACGAAGGGTGGCGGTGTGAAGTGCTGGGGCATCAACGAAGACGGCCAGCTAGGCGCTCCTTCCACGGAGCTTTGCGGGATTCCGCAGAGCAGACCCTGTAGCACGACGCCGCTTAGTGTGGCAGGGCTGAGCGGGGTCACGTCTATTGCGCTGGGCGAGGACCATGCCTGCGCCGTGACGACGTCGGGCGCGCTCAAGTGCTGGGGCGGCAACTCCGAGGGGCAGCTCGGCGACGGCCAGGCGTGCGGGCCAGTCTCCTGCTCGACACCGGTCGAGCCCACTGGCCTGGGGAGCAACATCATCGCAGTCGCTGCGGGTAGCTTCCATACCTGCGCGCTGCTGAGCGATAGCAAGCTGAGGTGCATGGGCGCGAACGGCAGCGGGCAGCTGGGCGACGGGACGGGCGGCCACTTTGACGACCGGAGCACCCTGCCCGTAGCGGTTGTCGGCCTGGGGCCGGCGGACAGCGACGGCGACACGTTGAACGACGGCGTCGACGTGGACGACGACAACGACGGCTGCCTGGACGCTCGTGAGCTTTCGTCGAACGCGGCGCTGGGCGGCCGGCGCAGCCCGAAGGTGTTCTGGGACTTCTTCGACACGCCCATCCCCACCAGCGAGCGGGACCGGATCATATCGATCGGCGATGTGTTCCGCGTGGTGGCGCGCTTCGGTGCGAACGGCAACGCTGGCATCGACCCGCTCTCGCCACCAGCGGCATCGGGCTACCACACGGCGTTCGACCGGTCGGCGCCAGCGCCGGGGGGCGAGCCGTGGGATTTGAATGCACCCGATGGGTCGATTTCGGCAGGGGACATCCTGTTTGAGGTCAACCAGTTCGGCCACAGCTGCGCGTAGCTAGTGGGCGTCCGGCGAATGCGGCTGGCGTTGGAATCGAACGCATGTCTCATCTTTAGAGTGTGACAAAGGTGTCAGCCCTCTAGCCTCTACCGTTCCTCCCTGCTATAGTCAGCCCCGATGCGCCCGCCGGAGCATTGGCATCTCCGCCACTATCGCCAACGCCGGCCGTCTTCGCACCGCTGGCTACTGCTGTCTCTTGTCGCCCTGTTTGTCGTGGGCGGCGCGGCGTTGTGGCACTTTGGGCTGCCCGGGGGCGACGCCTCGGGCGACCGCCAGTCGGCTGTCGCCTCGAATGCACTTGAGCCGGACGCCAGCCGGTCGCTGGCGCCGGACGTTGCGATCACTCCGACGCCGGACCTCTGCGCGGAGGCGATCCAATGCGACGCGCCCACCGTCACGCCGCCGTGTCCCGAGGGCGACACCGGCTGCCTGCCGGCCGTGGGCCGGGCAGAGTTCGGCGGGAGCGGTGCGCTCCCCAGCGGCGACTATCTTGCCGAGAGCGACGCGCCGCCGCCCAGCATCAGCGCGGAGACCGCGGCGGTGGTCGAGCAGTCCTGCGGCGCGCTGCTCTACGGGCTGCGCGCCCACGAGCGCCGCCCTCCGGCGAGCCTGACGAAGATCGTTACGGCGCTGGTGGCGGTGGAGCGAACGACTGCCACGGAGATGGTGGACATCGACGTCAACGGCGACCTTCTGAAAGCTTCGACCAACTCGTCCGTGATGGGGCTCAAGCCGGGCCAGCGGTTGGCTATGAACGACCTGCTGCATGGACTGCTGATGACGTCGGGTAACGACGCGGCGATCGCGATTGCGGAGCACGTGAGCGGGTCGATACCGGCGTTCGTCGTGCTGATGAACGAGAAGGTACGTGAGCTCGGCTTGCAGAACACGCACCTGGTCAACCCGCACGGGCTGGACGAGCCGGATCTCTATACGTCGGCGTACGACATCGCGATCCTAGGTCGCGAGCTCCTCGCGGAACCCGAGCTGGCGCCGATCGTTTCGACTCAGAAGTGGCAGCCGGCGTGGGACGGACCGCAGATCTGGAACGGTAACGAGTTGCTCTACGAGTACCAGGGCGCGATCGGGATCAAGACCGGGACGACGCCGCAGGCAGGCCAAACGTTCGTCGCGGCGGCCCGGCGCGATGGCCGGACGATCATCGTATCGGTGTTGCGCGGGTGGGCCCGTTACACGGACGCGGCCGCGTTGCTGGACTGGGCGTTCGCGAACACCACATCGCCCTGCTAGGCCAACGTACCGCGCTGCCAGGCTGAAGCCTGGCCTTCGGATGTTGGGACTTCGTCTATCGAATCGAGTTGGGGCGCTAC
>JBAROU010000140.1:0-7194 GCA_049642385.1 Dehalococcoidia bacterium
TGTGGAGGGCGCGTGCAATAATGCCGATGCTGGCCGACATGACCGAGTCCAATCAGAGGTCTTTAACCGTTGTCACTTGATTCGATAGCGCAGTTGCGCTCTATCCTTGTTCCGGTCGATGGTTCCCCCGCCAGCCTGCAAGCCGTCTCTCTTGCCTGCGATCTTGCCCGCGAGAGCAAGGGGAAGGTGTATGTGGTGCACGTGATAGAGGTGAGCCGAGCGCTACCCCTGGACGCCGCCGTACCCCAGGTCAATGAGGGGGAGGAGATTTTGGCCAAGGCGGAGAAGACAGCCCGGGAGCAAAACTTCGAGGTCGCGGCTGAAATCCTCCAGGCCCGCGACGCCGGACCAACGATCGTTGACGAAGCGACCGAGCGTGGTGCTGACCTGATTATTCTTGGTTCGGAGTACCATCAGCCGTTCGGCGAATTCCAGCTTGGACGGATCATTCGACACGTGCTCAAGAGCGCGCCCTGCGAGGTGTGGGTACGGCGAGAGGCCGTCCACGAGTAAGATGAAGGTCGTCATTATGGGCTGCGGCCGCGTAGGCGCCCGACTGGCAAAGGCCCTGGACGACGATGGGCACGACGTTACCGTGCTAGACCTAAACGCCTATCAGTTCACGCGCTTCCTGCCGGAAACGTTTCGTGGGAAGAAAATCACGGGAAACGGCGTCGACGAGGACGTGCTGCGCAGGGCCGGTATCGAGCAGGCCGATGCGTTCGTCGCGGCGACGCAGGGAGACAATCGCAACGTGATGGCCGCGCAGGTGGCAAAGCATATCTTCGACGTGCCTCGCGTGGTGTGCCGCATCTATGATCCGATCCGAGAGGAGATGTACCGTGACCTGGGCCTGCGCACGATCTCGCCGACAAAGGTGGGGGCATCGCTGCTGCTTGAGGCGCTAGGGTTCAGTGATAACGGCGGTGGGAAGAGCGAAGCGAAGTAACGATGTATATCGTCATCATAGGTGGGGGTAAAGTTGGATTCTATCTCGCGAAGGAGCTCGTCGAGGCGAACCACGAGGTGCTCGTTGTCGAGCAAGACGGCGAAAAGTGCGCCGAGATTTCGGAGACGTTAGGCGAAATCGTTCAGCGTGGCGACGGCTGCGAGGCGAGTACGCAGGAGGCCGTCGGCGTGGGCCGCGCAGACCTACTCCTTGCGGTCACGGGCGATGACGAGGACAACCTCGTTTCGTGCCAGGTCGCGAAGCATATCTTCAATGTGCCGCGCACCGTGGCCCGGCTCAACAATCCAAAGAATGAAACGATCTTCCACCGGCTGGGCATCGACGTTACGGTGAGCGCGACGGTAGCGATCATGGCGCATATTGAGCAAGAGCTACCCAGTCACCAGATGATCTCGCTTGGCATGCTCCCGGGCGGTCGAGGGTATGAGATCGTCGAGGTGATGGTGCCGCGGGAAGCGGCGGTGGTCGGCCGGATGATCCGCGACATCGAGTTGCCGCAGCACTCCATCATATGGGGCATCGTTGATGCTGTGGGTGATCCGAAGACGCCGACGGCTGAGACCGAGGTACGCGCCGGCGATGAAGTGGTGGCGGTGACCCTGCGAGAAAACCAGGAGGCGCTCCGCGCAGCGCTCACAGCGCCGCCACCCACCCGGAGTTTCTAACCCTGTCATGGTACGGCTTGCGTATCTGGGTCCCCCCGGTACGTTTACGGAGGAGGCGGCGCTGCGGTATCAGGCGTCGGCTCAGTTGGCGCCTTGCGCCAGCGAGGTAGCCGTCGCGTCCGCGGTCGAGTCAGGCGATGCGAATGAGGGCGTCTTGGCGATCGAGAACAGCGTCGAAGGGTCGGTCGTGCGCACGCTCGACATCCTGATTCACGAAACGCAGCTCGTCATCCGCCGAGAGCTAATCCTGCCGATCGAGCATTGCCTCATCGTCCGGCCGGGCATGAGCGCAGGCGACGTGCGGGCGATCTACTCACATCCGCACACCTTCGGCCAGTGCCGGCACTACCTCGAGCGGCGCTTTCCGAAGGCGACGCTGGAGGCATCGCTCTCGAACGCTGCGGCTGTGCAGGAGATCCTCGGCCTCGATGGTGCGGCGGCAATCGGGCCTGCGCGAGCGGCGGAGCTGCACGGCGCCCAGCTCCTCGAGCGCGGGATCCAGGACTACGCGCACAACAAGACGCGCTTCGTCGTCCTAGGTAAGGAAGACAGCGCGCCGACGGGCAACGACAAGACCTCGATCGCACTCACGGTGGCGCATGATAAGCCGGGCACGCTGGTGGGAGTGCTGCACGAGTTCGCCGACCGCGGGATCAACCTGACGAAGATCGAGTCGCGGCCATCCCGCGAGGAGCTAGGGATCTACGTCTTCCTGATCGACCTCGAAGGACATCGCTCCGAGCCGGTCGTTGCGGAGGCGCTGACGCGCGTCGAGGCGCAGGCGCAGTTCTTCCGGGTGCTCGGCTCGTACGCGCGTTTCGATGCCTGAGATCCCCGACCTCGAAGCCATCCGCGGGTTTCTCAATGAACGGCTGCCTGGCACGCGCATCGAGCGGGCGGAGTTCCTCATCCCTGTCGTTTTCCGCGTTCCGAAGGCTGATTTCGTGCGTACGCTTGGGGGCAACACCTTTGGCGAGACGACGCGCCGGGGAAAGTTCCTGCTCTTCTCGTTGGAAAGCGGCCATAACCTGGTCATCAACGCAATGCTCGCCGGTCGATTCCAGTACCTGCAACCTGCCGTGAAGCGCCGAGCGCGCACGTGCATGGTGCTGGGCCTGGCAAACGGCTGGGAGCTGCGTTACGCGGACGACCGCGTGATGGGCAAGATCTACCTTGTCACCGAAGACCAGCTCCAGAAGCTGCCGCAGTTCCCGGAGATGGGGCCGGACGCGCTTGATGTGTCCGAGGAGGAGTTCGCGGAGCGCATCCGCAAATTCCGCGGGCAGATCAAGAACATCCTCGTCAACCATCGGTTCGTTGCCGGCATCGGCAACGCCTACGCAGACGAAATTCTGTTCTCGGCGCGTATGCACCCGTATCGCAAACGCACGGAGCTCGGTGACGACGACATCGCACGGCTGTACGCGGCGATCCACAAGGTGTTCGATTGGGCGACGCCTATCGTGGCGGCGAAGATGCAGGAGGAGCTGAACTACGAGGAGCGCCGCGACTTCTTGAAGATCCACCGTCGTGGCGGAGATCAATGCCCTGTGTGCGGCACGCGCATTTCAGAGATCACAGCCGGCCAGCGCATCACGAGCTTCTGTCGCAACTGCCAGCCGGATGGGCGCTAGAGCCAGGGCGGCAAAAAGCGCCGGGCGAATAGCCAGAGCCGCCCGATAAGCGGCGTCTCTGGCGTGAAGTCGAATGTGGTGACGCGTTCGGGCCGGACGACGATCGCCACTTCCTCTACCTCTTGCTCGATCGCCTGTTGCGCCGTTCGCTGATACCCGATCCCACCGATGAAACCCAGGTAGTGACCGGGGATGTCTTTGGCGAGCCAGTCGGGTGGCGGCTGCACCTCCCCGTGGCCATGCACGATGACGGCCTTGTACGGCGGCCGCTCCTCCTGGATACAGACGCTAACGCGCGCGTCGCGGCGGACGTTCGCGGTTTTGATCGCGGCCGCGTCGGTGCGGAAGTAGAGCTTGCTATCGCGATAGAGGTACCAGATGGGTGTTGGGACGGGCGCGCCGTCCGCCGCGACCGTGATGAGCACGGCGACGTGGCGACCGCTGAGGAAGCGATCGCGCTCGCTTTGCGACATGCGACGCGGCATATCACGACATCAGGTAGCACATTTAGGTCGTAGAAACTAGAACGTCCAGGCGTCAACCTGGCGCTCGATGATGAGTGGACGCGAAGCTAGTCGAACCCGCCGGGCGACTCCCAGCCGGGGATGAACTTGCGCCAGCCTTCCTGGCTGTCGAGGTAGCGATAGACGACATAATAACTCGTGACCTTCGGGGCGTACGGCACCGTCATCAAGTGCATGTTGGCCTCGCGAGGCGTGCGTCCTGCTTTGCGGTGGTTACACGTCTTACAGGCGGAGGCCAAATTCTCCCAATCGTGACGCCCGCCGCGGTGGCGCGGTAGCACGTGATCGAGGGTCAGATCACGCGTCTGCCTCCCGCAGTACTGGCAGGTATAGCGATCGCGGTTGAAGATCTCGCGGCGGGAGAGGCGCATTTGGGGCCGTGGGCGTTTGATCATGTAGATCATGCGGATGACCGAGGGGAGGGGAAAGATGTAGCTGGTGGTGCGAATGGCGCCTGCTTCGTCGTGCTCCAGCACCTCCGCTTTCCCCCGGTCGACGAGCACGAAGGCGCGTCGAGCGTTACAGACGTTGAGCGGCTCGTAGTTCTGGTTGAGCACCAGGACGGCGCTGTTGACGGTCATCTCACATATGCCCCGGTTTTGGGCGCATGATAGCAAACGGCATTTCAGCCGGGCAACGAGCGTGCCCGGCTGAAGTAGCCGTTCGACAGATGTGCCTGCTGAGCTACGCGCTTGCGGCGGCAGGCGCCTCTGCCTTGGCAAAGGTGTAGCCCTCCCCAGCGGCGTAGTCGACGAGCACGTGATCGCCCTCATCGACCTCGCCCGAGAGGATGCGGCGGGCCAGCGCGTTCTCCACCTGCCGCTCGACGACGCGGCGCAGCGGCCGGGCGCCGTACACCGGGTCGTAGCCCTCCTGAACGAGCGCTTCCTTCGCGGCCGGCGTTACTTCAATGGCGACGTGGCGGTCGCCCAGGCGCTCCTCAACCTCCTTGAGCATCAGCTCGACGATGGGACCGAGCTCCTTCTCTGTCAGCGGCTCGAAGATGATCACCTCGTCCACGCGGTTGAGGAACTCCGGTCGGAAGAACCGGCGCAGCGCATCCTCGATGTTCTTGCGTAGCTTCTCGCGCTCGCCCTCCGTTTTCGTGCGAGTGGTGACGAAGCCAAAGGCGGATTTCGCGTCTGAGCTCGTGCCCAGGTTCGAGGTCATGATCACGACGCTGTTGCGGAAGTTCACCGTACGACCGTGACCATCCGTTAGGTGGCCGTCCTCCATGATTTGGAGCAGAACGTTGAGCACCTCCGGGTGCGCCTTCTCGATCTCGTCGAAGAGCACGACGCGGTAGGGGCGGCGACGGACGGCCTCAGTCAGGCCGCCGGCTTCGTCGTAGCCGACGTAGCCGGGCGGCGCGCCGATCAGCCGCGATACCGTGTGCCGTTCGCCGTACTCCGACATGTCGATGCGGATCATGGCCTCTTCGTCGTCGAACATGTACTCCGCGAGTGCGCGGGCCAGCTCCGTCTTCCCGACGCCGGTCGGCCCAAGGAAGATAAAGCTCCCGATCGGCCGGCGCGGGTCCTTCAGCCCGGCGCGGGCGCGTCGCAACGCTTCCGCAACGGCCGTCACGGCGGCGTCCTGCCCGATGATGCGGTCGTGCATGCGCTCCTCCATGTGAAGCAGCTTCTCCGCCTCGCCTTCGAGCATGCGGGCGACAGGGATGCCCGTCATCGACGCGATGAGCTCAGCGATGGCGGGCTCGTCGACCACGGCGGAGATCTTCTCCTCTTGCTGCCACTGAGTGCGCCGCTCGTCGTATTCCTGCTGGATGCTGAGCACCTCCTGCTTGATGCGCGCGGCCTCGGCGTAGTCCTGGCGCTGGGCCGCGGCTTCGGTCTGCGCGCCGAGGTCGTCCAGGCGGCCCTTCAGGTCGCGCAGCTCCGGTGTCATGCTCTGCGCCTCGATCACCTTCTTCGAGGCCGCTTCGTCGATCAGGTCGATCGCCTTGTCGGGCAGGAAGCGCTCGGTGAGATAGCGATCTGAGAGGCGCGCCGCGGCGACGAGCGCGTCGTCCGTGATCTGTACTTTGTGGTGCTCCTCGTACTTCGGGCGCACGCCCTTCAGGATTTCGATCGTCTCCTCCACGCTCGGCTGGTCGAGCCAGACCGGCGCGAAGCGGCGCTCGAGCGCCTTGTCCTTCTCGATGCGCTGGCGGTACTCGTCCGGCGTGGTCGCGCCGATGGCGCGCAGCTCACCGCGGGCGAGCGCCGGCTTCATCATGGTCGAGGCATCGATCGCGCCCTCAGCACCGCCGGCGCCGACGACCTGGTGCAGCTCATCGATGAAGATGATCACCTCGCCCGCGGCACGTCGGATCTCGTCGAGGACGGCCTTGAGCCGCTCCTCGAACTCGCCGCGAAACTTCGAGCCGGCCACCATCGCGCCGATGTCGAGCGCGAGCAGGCGCTTGTCCTTGATGTTCTCCGGCACGTCGCCGGCGACGATCTTCTGGGCAAGACCCTCGACGACGGCGGTCTTGCCGACGCCGGGGTCGCCGATGATCACCGGGTTGTTCTTGGTGCGGCGGTTCAGGATCTGCATCACGCGTCGCACCTCGGTCTCCCGGCCGATCACGGGGTCCAGCTTGCCCTGGCGGGCGGCCTCCGTGAGGTCGATCGAGTACTTGTCGAGCGCGCCGTAACGGCTCTCGGCCGTGGGCGACTCGACGCGGGCGCCGCCCCGAATGTCCTGGAGTGCCTGATACAGCCGCTCTTTGTCGATGCCGGCCTCAGCCAAGATGCGCGCTGACTCGCCCTCGCGCTCGTCCGCGATGGCGATCAGTAGGTGCTCGACCGAGACGTACTCGTCCTTGAGCCGGTCGGCCTCAGCGTTCGCGGCTTCGAGCATCTTGACGATGCGTGGTGTGGTGTAGATCTGCACAACGTCGTAGGCGAGCTTGGGCGTTTTCGCTAGGGCAGACGCCACCTGGTCGCGTAGCTGCACGACGTCGATGCCGAGCTTCTCGAGGATTTGGCCGGCGAGGCCTTCCGGGTGCTGGAGCAGCGCCAGGAAGACGTGCTCGACGTCCCACTGGCTGTGGCGCTGCTGCCGCACCAGCTCCTGGCTGCCGGCAAGCACCTCCTGCGCCTGTTGCGTGAATCTATCTTGTCTCATCATGGCGGGTTACCTCGTTTCGCTGTTCTTATTCATTCATCGTGGCGGCGACTTTTAGGTCGCCAATCCGTTCATCATCCGTTGTCTACTCCAGCGGTGCCGGCAGCCGCCGATCGCGAAGGCGCTGGAGGTGGTTGCGCACCGACGTCAGCTCGTCCTCGAGCTCCAGGATGCGCGTTCGCATGCGGAAGATCACATCTACGCCGGCGAGGTTGACTCCCAGGTCAGCGATCAGGCGCTGGATCTCGCGCAGTCGGGCGATGTCGGCC
>JBAROU010000142.1:0-6229 GCA_049642385.1 Dehalococcoidia bacterium
GCCTGCGGCTCGATGTAGCCCTGATGCACCATCTTGGTGCGGAACTCGCCTTCGACCACCTCGTCGCACTCCGCGAAGCCCTCCTCGATGTCGCCGAAGTTGAACTGAATGTTCGCTGCAATGTTCGTCGGCTGTTCGCCCGGCCCGGCCATCGACCGCGTCCGGAGCGACTCGTGGACGATCGGAGCGTCGTCACGCATCGCGTCACGCACGTCGAGCACCGGCGGGAGCACCTCGTACTCCACCTCGATCAGCTCGACGGCCCGCTGCGCGATAAATGCGTTCGTCGCCGCTACCGCTGCAATGGCGTGGCCACGATACAGCGCCTTCTTCCCTGCCAGCACGACGATCGACGCTTCCGAGCGCTCCTCGCCCGGCATGTCCGCGCCCGTGACAATCGCCTTCACGCCCTCCAGCGCTTCCGCTTTGGAGGTGTCGATGCGCTTGATGTTCGCGTGGGCGTGCGGACTGCGTAGGATGCGCCCGTGCAGCATGCCCGGCAGCCGAATGTCCGCCCCATACTGCGCGCGCCCGGTAACTTTATCGATGCCGTCCGGGCGCACAGGCCGCGTGCCGATCACCTTGTACTCGGGTTTGGTTGAAGCTGTCATTGGTACCCTCCTACGCGCGGGTGGGCGCAGCGCTTCGCATCTGTTCTTCGCCGTCTAGCACTGCGCGCACGATCTTGTCGTACCCGGTGCAGCGGCAAAGGTTGCCAGCCAGCCAGTGCCGGATGCGCGCTTCGTCCGCGTTCGGCTCGTTATCGAGCAGCGCCTTCGCCGCGACGATGAATCCCGGCGTGCAGATGCCGCACTGCAGCGCCGCCTGCTCTAGAAAACTCTTCTGCAGCGGGTGGAGCTGGTCGCCCTCAGCGATACCTTCGATGGTAAGTATGTCCGCGCCGTTTACCTCGACGCCGAGGACGCAGCACGAGTTCACGAGCGCCCCGTTCAGCACGACGTTGCAGGCGCCGCAGTTGCCGTTGTTGCACCCCTCCTTGGCGCCCGTCAATCCGATCACGTCTCGCAGCACCTCAAGCAGGCTCTGGTGCGGCTCGCAGAGGAACTCCGTCTCCTCCCCGTTGATGCGCGTGGACACGTGCATGCGGGCCATGCGTCAGGCTCCTTTCGCTCGTGCGACTGCAGTGTTGATCACGCGACGCGTCAGCACGCCTGCGAGATGCTTCCGTTGCCCGGCCGAGCCGCGCATGTCCGTGATCGGCTTGGCGGCATCTGATGCGATCTGCGCCGAGCGCTCGATCGCGGCATCGCCGACGGGCTGGCCGGCCAGCGCCTCGCCAGCTTCACGAACGAAGAGCGGCGTCGGAGCGACCGCGCCGACCGCGATGCGTGCCGATTGGAATATCGACCCGTCAGCCGAGAGGGTGACGTTCGCGGCTGCGTTACAAACCGCGATGTCCATTTCGTTCCGCGGTATGAACCGCTCGAACGCCGCGCCGCTATGCGCCTCGGGCGCCGGGAAGCTGAGCGCGACGAGGAACTCGTCGTTGCCCAGGACGTTCTTTCCAGGCGCCGTGCAGAACTCTTCGACCGGCAGCGTGCGTGTCCCGTTTGGTCCGGCGATCTCGCACGTCGCGCTCAGCGCGATCAGCGTGGGGATGGCATCGGCGGCGGGAGAGCTATTGCACAAGTTGCCACCCAAGCTGGCGCGCGACTGGATCTGGATGCCACCAATGAGCCCCGCCGAATCGATGAGGGCGGGGTAGCGGCGGGCGATCTCGCTGTCTTGGTAGAGCTGCGCGCAGGGCACTGCCGCCCCGATGCGCAGGCCGCCCCCGTTCGCGTGAACGATTGCAGTGACTTCGGGGATCGCCTTGATATCGACCATGACGCTAATGTCGAGGCGCCGTTCGCGAACCTGAATGATGATGTCTGTGCCACCCGCCAGGACACGCGCAGACTGGCCGTGCTGCGTGAGCACGGCCACGGCCTCATCAAGCGAGGCGGGCGCAATATAGTCGAACGCGTTCATCTCATGTACTCTATTGGTGCGTTATGCCTGGCCCAGCATAGCGGACTCGAAGGCGAGTTTCAACGCCGTGCCCTATGGCATGGCGCCTCGGGAGGAGGAGGTCTCGAATGGTTGTAAAGGAGAGCCCCGCGGCGGGCACCTACCAACAGTTCATCGCCGGTCAGTGGGCCGTTTCTACCACGGGCGAAACGTTTGAGCGCAAGAGCCCCGCGACCGGCGAGCTCGTCGAGACCATCGCCTGGGGTGACGCGCAGGACGCTCGCCGGGCGATCGATGCGGCTCGCGCCGCGTTCGACGCCGGTTTGTGGAGCAACGGCCCGGCAAAAGACCGCGCGAACGTCTTGCGCGGCATCGCGACGAGAATGCGGGACGAGCAGCAAACACTCGGCGAGCTCGTCTCGCGCGAAGTCGGCAAGCCGGTGCGCATGGGCGTTGCGGAGGTGCTTCAGTCCGCCGGCGTCTACGACTACTACGCCGGCCTCACGCTCGATCTTCACGGCGATGCCATTACGCAGTTCGTGCCGGACGCTGTCGGCCTCACCATCCACGAGCCGGTCGGTGTGGTCGGCATCATCACACCCTGGAACTTTCCCATCTCGCTCGTCTCGTGGAAGCTCGCGCCCGCCCTGGCGGCCGGCTGCACGGTCGTGATGAAGCCATCCGAGTTCACCGCGGGCATCGCTTTCGAGCTCGCACGCATCGCAACAGAAGCTGGCGCGCCGGAAGGTGTCGTGAACGTCGTCACGGGCCCCGGCCCTGTCGTCGGCGCCGAGCTCGCAGCGAGCACACGAGTCGACAAGGTCGCCTTCACCGGATCGACCGCCGTCGGCCGATCGATCATGCAGGCGGCTGCTGCCAACACCAAACGCGTCTCGCTGGAGCTCGGCGGCAAGTCGCCCAACATCATCTTCCCTGACGCCAACGTGGATGAGGCGTTGCGGGGTACGCTCTACGGCATCTTTATGAACACCGGTCAGGTCTGCCAGGCCGGAACCCGTCTCTTCCTGCACGAGGCAATCAAAGACGAGTTCCTCGAACGCCTGCTCGACCGCACCACGACGGCCAAGGTCGGCCAGCCCGACGATCCCGACGTAATGATGGGCCCGCTCATCAACGAGGCGCAGCTCGACAAGGTGCTGCGCTACATGACAATCGGGAAGGAAGAGGGGGGATCGCTCCTCTGCGGCGGTGGCCGCCTCACCGGCGAGGGCTACGATGGCGGCCTCTTTGTCCAGCCGACGATCTTCGACAACGTTAGCAACGACATGCAGATCGCACAGGACGAGATCTTCGGCCCGGTGCTCTCCGTCCTGACGTTCGACGATGCCGACCAGATGCTCCGTATGGCGAACGACAGCATCTACGGTCTCGCTGCCGCCGTCTGGACGCGCGACCTGAACACTGCATTCAAGGTTGCCAAGGGCCTCCAGTCCGGGACTGTCTGGGTCAACGCCTACCACAGCACCGGCATCGTCTTTCAGCCGTACGGCGGCTACAAGCAGAGCGGCACCGGCCGCGAAATGGGCCACGAAGGGCTGCAGGAATACCTGGAGACCAAGGCCATCCAGATCAAGCTCAACTAAGATTACGCTCGCGGGAGCCCTCCCGTTGCCTGCTCAACCGGGGACTTGTTCCTCGCCTAGCCGCCTCGCCTTACGATTCGTCCTCAAAAGCGACCAATGCGTGGCCTCGCCTGATCGTGCGGAAACGAAGCTAGCGGACGCAAGCCGGCGTCTGAACATCGCGCATCGTTGCGCCGCCCCTGGTTGACAATCGCCAACGAACGTTTTATACGTTCCTCGTGCGTGCAGATGTCGTGATCTTAGGTGCCGGCTTTGGTGGCCTAGAGCTATCAGCGCTGCTGTCGTCCGCCTTCGGCGATAACCTGAATGTCGTCCTCATCGACAAGAATGAAGCATTCGTCTTCGGCTTCTCCAAGTTCGATCTCATGTTCGGACGCGAGAGTCTGGAAGGTGTTCAGTCCCACTACCGGGACATCGTCAAACCCGGTGTCCAATTCCGCCAGGAGCTCGTTGTCTCAATCGACCCGGCCGCACGGCACGTTGTAACCGACGGAGGCACATACGACGCCGACGTCCTGGTCGTCGCCCTCGGGGCGGAGTATGACTTTAGCGTTCCACCAGGTTTCGCCGACGGCGGCTACGAATTCTATTCCATCGCTGGCACGCTCAGGCTGCGCGCTGTGCTTCCAAGCCTAACCTCGGGGAACGTGATCATTGGGGTGCTGGGCGAGCCATACAAATGTCCGCCAGCGCCTTGTGAAGCGGCCATGCTGTTGGATGAATGGCTCACGGCTCGCGGCGTCAGATCAACAATCGACCTGAGCGTCGTGTCGCCGTGGAGCTCGCCGATACCAGCGTCCCAGCCAGCATCGAAGGCCATCCTTGATCGATTCGCTGAGCGAAACATCGCCTTCGTACCCGAGCAGGTGGTGACCAGGCTGGACCCGGCGAAGAAAGTCGCGTTGCTCGCAGACGGACGCAGCCTCCCGTACGATCTCTTTCTCGGTGTGCCGATCCATCGCGTTCCCGCCGTGGTCGAAGCGTCCGGCCTCGCCGTCGACGGCTGGATCCCGGTCGACAAGACGAACCTCGCCACGCGCTTCCCGAATGTCTATGCCGTCGGCGACGTGACCAGCGCACCCGTACCCAAAGCAGGGGTGTTTGCCGAAAGCGCAGGACGTGCCGTCGCGGAGCACCTGATCGCTGCCCTCCACGACAGCGGAACGCCGACTCCGTACGACGGCGCCGGGTCCTGCTACATCGAGTTCGGGGATCATAAGGTCGGCCGCGTAGACGCCGATTTTCTCACCGGTCCCTCACCCACAGCGCCGTTTTACGGCCCCTCCTTGGAGAAGGCTGAGGAGAAGAAAGAGTTCGCTTCAACAAGGCGCCAGCGCTGGTTTGGTCACCAAGCGCCCAGTGTCTGATCGCCCGTCGCTGCATCGTCCCCGACCACGGGCCTGAGCTGAGGGGCTGCCGCCCAGCGGGCGCCGTCTACGCCGCGAGCTCGAGTCAGTCAGCCATCAGATTAGTCGCGCGCCGCCTCGGCCATGTCGGCAATGTGCCGTGACGTAGGGTAGGGCTGGCTCTGTTCTGTACAATGCTGTTCGAACCCAAACGCATAACGAGGAGTCGCCACCATGCCGTTCATCAAGCCAACACGCGAGCAGATCATGCGCCTGGCAGAGAGTGAAGAGGAGGGCCCGGTCGTTATGCTCAACCTCCTCAAGTTCGCTGTTTCGGCCGGTGACGCGTCCGGCAAGACCGGAGCTGAGTCATACGAGGCCTATGGTGAACGCATGCGCGAGATCATGGCCGGGCGCGGCATCAAGCTCCTCTGGCGGGGACGCGCCGACTCGGTCGTCATCGGTGACGAAGCCGAAGACTGGGACATGGTGCTGCTCGTCCAGTATCCGTCCCGCAAGGCCTTCCTTGAGATGAGTGCGAGCAAGGAGTACGGGAAGGTCGGCGAGCACCGTACCGCCGCGCTCGTCGATTCACGGCTGATCGCCTGCACTGAGCAGTTCCGGGCTGTGGGATAGGATAGGAGCGATGGGTCGCAAGATCCTGTTCATCACGACCGACCAGCAGCGTTATGACGCTCTTGGCTGTAACGGCGGAACTGTCGCGCGTACGCCGGTCGCCGACGAACTCGCCACCATTGGCATCAACTATCGCCGCGCCAACAACCAGAACGTTGTCTGCATGCCCGCCCGATCGAGCATGATCACCGGCCAGTACGTGCGCACGCACGGCGTTTACGCCAACGGTGTCCCCTTGCCGGAGGACGCGCCCAGCGTCGCTGCCTACCTCCACGAGCGAGCAGGCTACCGCACGGCGCTGCTCGGCAAGGCGCACTTTCAGCCAGCCTTCGATCTCGCCGGCCGCTGGATTGAGAACCGGCTCGCCCACGAAGACTCCACCGGCCCTTACCGCGGCTTCGAGCACCTTGAATTGGCCATGCACGGGCCGCAGCGCATGTGGCACTACGGGAAATGGCTGGAAGACAATCACCCCGGTTACGTGGCGGGCTATTACCAGCTCTTCACCGCGAAAGGGCTGAACGATGAAGGCGGCGGCGACACGGAGGCGCCGGAGGTGAAATTCAATTCGCTTCCTCGCGAGTACTACCACACTGACTGGGTCGCGGACCGCACCATCGCCTACCTCGATTCCCTCGCTGCCGACGAAGACTGGTTCGTTTGGATGAGCTT
>JBAROU010000155.1:0-37110 GCA_049642385.1 Dehalococcoidia bacterium
TGTGGTCCTCCTGTGGGTCATAGAGATGACACGGATGATGAGGTGCGGAAACTATCTGCAGTTCATCGAAGACAAGATAAACGACGAACTCGAAGGCCCAGTCGTAACGTGGGAAAACTGGCTCCGTCGCGGAACAGAGCACGACCTAAGGAGGAACCCACTCCGTGAAATTGCAGGGTTTCTAGGCCTGCGGCCGGACACCCACCGGCTACATCATAATGCTCAACTGTTTTTAGTCATCGGTTTGCTGGCGACATCGCTAACTGTTTCGTGGTACTTGCCCTTCGTTGACAATGACACCACCGCGACGCAGCCCGGGCATACTGGTCTCCAGCTACCTTTCTCGCCATTCATTCTTGCAAGCATATACACCGCCCTCTTGGTCATGTCGTCCGTATGGGTTTCGCGTGTGATCTTTCACGGCGCTCAGGATCGCCCCACGTTCTTGGAGTGGGAAAAAGGATACAGCTCCGAGTTCGTGGCACAGCAACGGGAAGCCAACCAGACGTAGCGGATACGACCGGCTAGAGACAAAACAGGCCGGGCTGTGGCCCGACCTGTTCGTATGCTCGTCGTAGGGTTAGTACATCGGCGGGCCACCCGGCGGCATGCCGGGCATTCCACCACCACCATTTTTGTCAGGCATCTCTGTTACCAGGCAGTTCGTTGTGAGCACCAGGCCGGCGATGCTGACGGCGTTCTCGAGCGCCGCGCGGGTCACCTTGAGCGGGTCGATGATGCCCTTCTTTTGCATATCGCCGAACTCATCCAGGAAGGCATCGTAGCCCTCGCCCTTCTTCATTTGCTTCACTTCCTGGACGATCACCGAGCCGTCCTTGCCCGCGTTCGCAGCGATGCGGCGCAGCGGCTCCTCCAACGCCCTGCGCAAGATCCTCGCGCCGGTGCCTTCGTCGTCCTCCAGCTTCAGCTTGTCGAGCGCGGGAAGCGCGTTGATGTACGCCACGCCACCGCCCGAAACGATGCCCGCCTCGACGGCCGCGCGCGTCGCGGAAAGCGCGTCCTCAACGCGGTGCTTCTTCTCCTTGAGCTCGACCTCGGTCGCGGCGCCTACTTTGATCACGGCGACGCTGCCGGCGATCTTGCCGAGCCGCTCCTGCAGCTTCTCGCGGTCCCAGTCCGACGTCGTCGTCTCCAGCGCGTTCTTGATCTGCGTCACACGGCCGTCGATAGCCGCCTTCTTGCCCTTGCCCTCGATAATCGTCGTCTCTTCCTTCGCAACGATGATCCGGCGCGCGCGACCAAGATCGGCCACCTGCACCGACTCCAGCGCGCGGCCCAGCTCATCGCTGATCACCGTTGCGCCGGTCAGCGCCGCGAGGTCGCCCAGGTTTTCCTTACGCCGGTCGCCGAAGCCGGGCGCCTTCACCGCGACGCAGTTGATCGTGCCGCGCAGCTTGTTCACCGCCAGCGTCGCGAGCGCCTCGCCGTCGCAATCGTCGCAGATGATCAGCAGGTTTTTGCTCACTTGAAGCAGACGCTCCAGCCAGGGCAGGATGTCATTGACAGCGGAGAGCTTCTTGTCTGTGATGAAAATGTACGGGTCATCGACGTCCGACTCCATCTTCTCGGAGTTGGTGACGAAGTAGGGGCTAATATAGCCGCGGTCAAACGCCATTCCCTCGACGTACTCGGTCTCGGTCTGGATCCCCTTCGATTCTTCGACGGTGATCACGCCGTCCTTGCCGACCTTCTCCATCACCTCGCCGATCAGCGCGCCAATCTCCGGATCGGCGGCCGAGATCGATGCAACTTGCGCCATCTGCTCGCGCGTCGTGACCTTGGTGGCGTCCTTCTGGAGCTGCTCGATCACGGCCTCCGCGCTCTTCTCGATGCCACGCTTGAGCGCCATCGGGTTTGCGCCCGCCGCGACGTTCTTCAGCCCTTCGTGTACGATCGCCTGACCGAGCACGGTCGCCGTCGTCGTACCGTCACCAGCGACATCGTTCGTCTTCGAAGCGATCTCCTTGGCGAGCTGCGCGCCGACGTTGATGAACGGGTCCTCGATATCGATGTCCTTAGCGATAGTGACGCCATCGTTCGTAATGCTGGGCGCGCCGAACTTCTTCTCCAGCACCACGTTCCGGCCCTTCGGCCCGAGCGTGATCTTCACGGCGTCGGCCAGCGCGTCCACACCCTCCACCAACGCGCGTCGGGCCTCATCGTCAAATATCAGTTGCTTTGCCATTCTGTACCACCTTTGAGCGGGATTTAGCACTCGCGACACGCGAGTGCTAAGACTTATGTACCCTAACCAGCGCCTCCAAGCAAGGCCCCGACCGAGGGAAGCACCCAACCGCCGCCGTGCCGCCCAAAACGCGACCCGAACCGTGCGCATCCGCAGGCAAGCTCGCCCTCAAACTCGGACGCGGATCGCGCCGGCCCGCTGGTTCAGGCGCTGGCTGAGGGGGAAGGCGGCGCATCGAGGAGCACGCCGCGCGGCCTGAGGCGCTTCATCAGGCTAGGGAACGCCTCGGGGTCGACGCGCAAGATGGCGGCGTAACGGCGCGCGTTCTGGAGGCAGCGCTCCTCGCCGGTGCGGCGATAGCTGTTGAAGTTGTCCAGCATCTTGTCCGCGATGAGCCCCATGTCGAAGCCCATGATGTAGCGCTCGCTCACCTCATTCAGCGTTTCGACATAGATCTCGAAGTATGCTGCCAGCTTGTTCAACAACACACGTTGTTCTGTCTCCTCGGCTAGCTCGTGCTGCGACGCCAGCTGATAGCAGCGCCTGCCGGTACTCACGTAGTAGCTCCGGTCGACGAACGCCACCCGTGGCATTCGCGTGCCACCCCGCCGCCGGCGCAGCGCGCGCGGGAAGATGCCGGTGACGAAGAGCGAGTTGTCGCCGTACCTGCGATACGCCTCGAACAGGTTCTGGAACTGCGCGCGTTGCTGCGTCTCGCGCAACAGGTCCGAGAAGTAGGACAAGCTGAGCTTGCCGCCGTGAGCGATCGGAAAGAGCTCGCTCGTGTAGAGGTAGTTCTCCAGCAAACGGCCCAGGTAGTCGATCACGCGCGCGTCGCTGCCGTGCCGCTCCACGTACAGCACTTTGATCACGAACAGGTCGAACAGGGTGCGCGTAGGAACGACGGTGATCTCGCCGATGTCGTCGTAGAATGCGCCGATAAGCTCATCGACACGCCCGGCAAAGGCGCGGTCGGCGACGTTCGCGCCATCGTGCGCCTCAATGACCTGCTTCAGCTCTTGGACCGCAGGTTCCAGCATCTGCGCTCCTCCCGTGAAGAAACGATCCCGCAGGTCAGATCATATCACGAAGGGGCTAGGCGACCGCGCTCTCCTGCAGGTTCGTCCGACGGTCGATCGGCACGAAGTCGCGCTTGTCTTCGCCCAGGTAAAGCTGGCGGGGCCGGGCGATCTTCTGCTCTGAATCGAGCAGCATCTCCAGCCACTGCGCGATCCAGCCCGCGACGCGCGGGATGGCGAAGAGCACAGGGAACATCTCGACCGGGAAGCCCATCGACTGATAGATGATGCCGGAGTAAAAGTCCACGTTCGGGTACAGCTTGCGCTCGACGAAGTACTCATCTTCCAGCGCGATACGCTCCAGCTCGAGGGCGATGTTCAGCAGTGGATTGCGCCCGGTGATCTCGAAGACGCGGTGCGCCAGGTTCTTGATGATCGAGGCGCGCGGATCGTAGTTCTTGTACACGCGGTGCCCGAAGCCCATCAGCCGGCCTTCACCGGCCTTAACGCGCTTGATGAAGTCCGGGATGTTCTGCACCGAACCGATCTCCTCCAGCATGCGCAGCACGGCCTCGTTCGCGCCGCCGTGCAACGGCCCGTAGAGCGCTGCCGCCGCCGCCGCGACCGCGGAGTACGGATCGACGTGCGAGCTGCCCACGGAGCGCATCGCGTTCGTGCTGCAGTTCTGCTCGTGGTCGGCGTGCAGGATGAACAGCACGTCGATCGCGCGCTCCAGGATCGGGTCAGGCGAGTACGTCGGGTCCGACATCCGGTAGAGCATGTTGAGCAGGTTGCCGGTGAAGCTCAGGTCGTTGTCCGGATACACGTACGGCAGCCCGCGACTGTGCCGGTACGCGAACGCCGCGATGGTCGGCACCTTGGCGATCAACCGGTGGATCTGGAGCATCCGTTGCTCCCCATCGAAGATCTCCTTCGACTCCGGGTAGAACGTCGAAAGCGCCGCCACCGTGCTCACCACGATGCCCATTGGATGCGCGTCGTAGTGAAAGCCGGCCATGAACTCCTTGGCTTTCTCATGGATGAACGTGCGAAACGTGATCGCCTGCACCCAGTCCTTGTACTGCGCACGCGTCGGCAGCTCGCCGAAGATCAGCAGGTTCGCCACCTCCAGGTACGTGCTCTGCTCCGCCAGCTGTTCGATCGGATAGCCCCGGTAGCGCAGGATGCCCCGGTCGCCGTCAATTAGTGTAATGCTGCTCTTGCACGAGGCGGTGTTCATGAACGCCGGGTCGTAGACCATCAGACCGAAGTCGTCGGCGTTCGTTTTCATCGCCCGGAACTCCGTCGCGTGCACGGCCCCGTGCTCGATGGGCAGCGTGAACGTCTGGCCGGTGCGATTGTCCGTTACGGTAAGCGTTTCCTCGGGCATTGCTGCCTCCTTTTCGGGCGACGGGTTCGGGTGTCGCCCCTTCGACGAGGTATCGTCGCTATCAATAGATCACAACAGCTTATTCTATAGTCTACAGCGTCGCAGGTGATAACGCCCGCCTTCCTGGCACACAAACGCGAAGCCGGACGGTCGCCCGTCCGGCTTCGATTCGTTCCTTGTCCTGTCGCCCGACGTTAGTCGATCGGCTCCCAGCGGCTCGAGAGCTTCTTCGCCACCGCGGGCATCGTGGTGTACTCCATCTCCTCCAGCGGCAGGCGGTGCGGCTCCCACGGCCCGTGCCGCCGCAAGTAGTCGGCGACGAGGCTGGCCTGGTGGCGCGCATCATCGAACGCCGGGTCGTCGAACATGTCGCGCGGGCCGACGAGATGGCCGTTCGCCACCTGGAACCCGAGGCAGGCGACGCGCGGTGGGCCATCGAAGCGCGATGGGTTGGCGTCCTTCACGGCGCAGGGCATCCACGGCCCGTTGTGCGAGCCGCGCATCCAGCCCTCGACGATCGCGGGGAACGCGAACGGCTCCAGCACTTCGCCCACCGCCGGGAAGACGCCCTGGCAGCGGACGACGCAGGTCGGGTCGTCTTTGCCCACGTAGCGGCCCGCGATCAGCGCCAGCTTGTCGGTGCTCGACACCGCGCCGACCTCGCCGGTGTTACGGCTGTACACGGCCTTCACCGCGTAGCGTGACGGCGAGCCAAGGAAGACGAGTGCATCGTAGATCTCCTCCGGCAACTGGAAGTTAATCTTCTGGTGGTTGATCACGTCATGCACCTCGAAGGTGAAGCCTTCGTGCAGGGGCTCCGCAATCACCAGACCTATCGTGTTGAACGGGTCGCCGAACATCTTGTACAGCGGCAGGTTGAACGAACCCGCCGACGTCTTGTCGCCCATGAAGACCAGAATCGGCTCCGACGTGCGCTCGTCGATTTCCATCTCCGCCGAGCCCGGGCCCATGCCGCGGATGTTGCCCGAAAACGCGTCCGACAGCAGGTCCTGACCAGCGCCGTATAGCTTCAGCCTCTTCGCGACTTCGGTTCCGGCAAGGAATGTGTCCCAGGCAAGTTTGTGCACGCTTTCGTCGTTGACGCCGCGCTCGTGCGTCATGATCAGAAAGAGGTCGTCGCCGCAATGCGCTGCGTGGAAGTCGATGAGCGTGCCGGCTTGCTTCGCTTTCGAAAGGTGGTTCTCGCCCTCCGCCAAGACTTCTGGATGCATCGATGAGTGCCCGACATAGCCTCCCACGTCGGCCTTGATCACGGAAATGGTGAGCATACTCGCCTCCCTACGGTGCGATTCCGCAGCGACCAACGTCCGGCGGGATCGGATAGTGAAACGCCATTTGTGGGACTGTGATTCTCAGAGATCGTAGCAACGGCCCCGAGAAGAGTCAAGGCGAACCAGGGAACAGCAAGTATGGCAGTATGGATGTTTCTATGCAAACTTGTGTCTACGCAAGCGCCCACGCCTCGGTCTCACTCAGTCGATAGTATGGGGCTGCTATTGCTCGCGCTGTTGAATATACAGCAGCAACGCCGCCACAGTCTTCGAGTCGACGATCTCGCCGTTCGCCACGAGGCGCAAGGCCTCGTCAAGCAGCATCGCTTCCAACTCGATCGTATCTTCCTCGCCTTCGAGCTGGCTCTCAATTAACTGCGTCGCCAGAAACACGTACTGGTACTCAGTACAGTAGCCCGGCGCAAGATAAAACCCGCCTAAGCGATCGAGGCGCCCTGGCTTGTAGCCGGCCTCCTCCTGCAGCTCGCGCTCGGCACACACTTCAGGCGTCTCAGCCTGATCGAGCGTTCCCGCCGGCAGCTCAAGCAAATCGCGTCCCACCGGATGCCGGTACTGGCGCACGAACAGTAGCCGGTCGCTCGCATCGATCGCGACGATCGACACGCCACCGGGATGCTCGATGACCTCCGCGCGACTTTCGCTTCCGCTCGGGAAGCGCAGTTGGTCCGCGCGCAGGTGCAGCCAGCCGTCGTGCAGACGTTCGGTCGCGATAACTTCCGGGTGGGGAATGGATTACGACGGGTCGCTCACGCCGGCTCCTCGTCGCCCGGCGATATGCGTGACCCGGCACCACCTTCGCGCAACCAGTTCACGCTGCGCGCGAGGCGCGTGTAGAAGTCGGTCGGTGGGCTCAAGCGCAGGAAGCGCGCGCGATGCGGGCTGAGCACAACGCGCAGCGTCTCGCCCGACGAAAGATCGAGGTCGCGCTCGCCGTCCACGCTCACCATCGCCTGCTGCTTCGCCGCCAGACGCACTTCGATCAACGAGCCGGGCGGAAGAATGACGGAGTTTCGCGACGCCAGGTGCGGGGCGACCGGCGTAAGCACGATATCGCGCGACTCCGGCGGCAGGATCGGCCCACCCACCGAGAGCGAGTAGGCCGTGCTCCCCGTGGCCGTGGCCACGATCACGCCATCCGCGCGGAAGTCCGCCAGCAACGAACCGTCCACCTGCACCGAAACCTGCATCGTGCGCCCCAGCGCCACGCGCCCAATGACGACGTCGTTCAACGCGTCGTGGTGCGCTGGCGTTTTATCGCTATCGTCCGCCGCCGCCGCGACGATCTCGGCGTGCAGCATCGCCCGCTCCTCCACGCGGCCCGATCCACCTAGAATGTCGCCGACGCGTTCCAGCGCGCCCTTCGGGTCAAGCTCAGTGAGAAAGCCCAGCCGCCCCATATTCACGCCGAAGAGCAGCGTTTCGTGCGGGACGACAGCGCGCGCGGCGCGCAGCACCGTGCCGTCGCCACCCACGCAGAACAGTAGGTCCGTGCCGGGCACGTGCTTGCGCGTCGCCTCTTCGTCCCATGCGGACGCGATCCACGTTTCCGATACGTGCGGCGCTACGGCGTCGCGCAGCTGCTCCGCGGTGCGCAGTCCCAGCTCCGCAGCGAGCTTCGGGTGATAGCAGCAGCCGACCTTGTTCATATCGCTTGCGGCGTCCTCCACAGAACGAAGAACTCCTTGTTGCCCGCCGGTCCGCGCAGTGGCGATGTCGTCAGCCCGCCGAAGCGCAGCCCCCGCTCGTTCGCCCAGGCAACGATGCGCCCGATCACCGCTGCGTGCGTCTGCGCGTCCTTCACCACTCCTCCCCTACGCACTTCGCTGCGCCGCGCCTGGAACTGCGGCTTCACCAGCGCGACGATCACCCCACCTGGCTTGATCAGCCGCACAGCGTTCGGCAGCACCAGCTCCAGCCCGATGAACGCGACATCTATGGTCGCCAGGTCCGGCGTTTCGCTCCCTTTCGGTAACGCGTCCAGCTCGCGGATGTTCGTTCGTTCTAGCACCACGACGCGGGCGTCCTGGCGCAGGTTGTAGTCGAACTGACCGTATCCTACATCAACCGCGTAGACACACGCTGCCCCGTGCTGGAGCAGGCAGTCGCTGAATCCCCCGGTCGACGCGCCCACATCCAACGCCACGCGGCTGCGCACATCGATCGCGAACGTCTCGAGCGCGTGCTCCAGCTTGTCGCCGCCGCGGCTCACATAGCGATCCCGGCGGGCCAATTCGACGCAGGCGTCCTCGGGCACCGGCGCGGCCGGGCGGATCACCGGCTGGCTGTTCACCAGCACGGCGCCTGCCAGGATCGCCACGCGAGCTTTCTCCGCACTCTGAGCGAGCCCGCGCCGCACCACCAGAGTGTCCAAGCGCTGCTTCGTCATGTCTGGCAGCATACCTCCTACTCCCGCATAACGTTCGATGGCGTTAGAATCTGGGCCTGACCGCATCTCGCACCTCTACCAGAAAGGAATCACGATGGCCATTGAACTGCGCGCACCCACAGCCGCCGACGCCTCCGAGCTAGGGCGCATCTGCTACGAAGCGTTCAAGGACATCTCGGAAAGCCACGGCTTCCCGTCCGATTTCCAGAGCGTGGAGTTCGCCCAGCAAATCATCGGCCTGTTTATCCAGCAGGAGGACATCTACGCCGTCGGCGCGTTCGACGGCGGCGCGCCCAAGGGCTCAAACTTCCTCAATATGTGGGGCGACGTCGCCGGTATCGGCCCTGTCTCCGTCGATGTCTCGTCGCAAGGGCAAGGCATCGGCCGCAAGACGATGGAGGACGTGATCGCGCATGGGCGCGCCAACAACTACGACATGATCCGCCTGTGCCAGGACTCGTTCAACATGCAATCGCTCGCGCTCTATGCGTCGCTCGGCTTCGATACGAAAGAGCCGCTCTCATACATGCACCTCGACAGTTCGCTTGCGGTCGACGGCAACGTCCGCCCGGCGACGACGGACGACCTCGACGCGATGGACGAGCTCTGCCGCAGCATCTACCGCATCAGCCGCAAGCCGGAGTACACCGCGCTCCTGACGCTGGGCTTTCCGGCGTTCGTCGTCGACCGCGGGCATGTCGCCGGGTACATCCTTGGAACCGTGATGGGTCACGGCGTCGCCGAGTCGGATGACGACATGCTGGCGCTACTCGCTGCCTTGGGCGCGAGCACGCCCGACTCGCACGCGCTCGTGCCGCTGCGCAACGGTGAGCTGTACCGGCGCGCGCTCGCGGCGGGCCACCGCAACACCAAAGTCATGAACCTGATGGCGCTCGGCCCGTACGACGAACCGAAGGGCACGTACTGCGCATCGGTGATGTTCTAGGAAGATCTCCTTGCGACCGAGAGCTTTCGCGCGCGAGACGATGCCGCCGGCTTCATTTTCGCGGTGCCGCTTCCCCTTCCAAGCGAGGCTCGGCTCTCATGCCAACGTTGACGTGAAGGTCAGGTGTTACCTAGCATGGGGGCACACTCGGAAAGGAGCCTCGCCTCACCATCGATGCTGACGAAGCGATCGCCCGCGTAGCGCCCGCCCTCGAGCAGGCTCCGGCGACGTCCCCCGTCCCGCTTGGCCCCCAGACAGGCAACACCTTCCGAGCGCTGCGCAACCGCAACTACCGCCTGTACTACTTCGGCCAGATGATCTCCCTGAGCGGAACCTGGATGCAGACGATCGCGCAGGCCTGGCTCGTGCTTCAGCTCACCGACTCCAAAGTGGCGCTGGGCACGGTGACGATGCTCCAGTTCCTGCCGATCACGATCTTCGTGCTCTTCGCCGGCGTCATTGCCGACCGCGTGCCGAAGCGGCGCTTCCTCTTCTTCACCCAGGGGCTGGCCATGTCGCAGGCGCTCGTTCTCACAGTTCTCGTCTGGTCTGGCCACATCGAGCTGTGGCACATCTACCTGCTCGCCGCCGTGCTCGGTTTCGCGAACGCCTTCGAGCAACCGACGCGCCAGGCGTTCGTTGTGGAGCTGGTGGGCAGGGAAGACCTGATTAACGCGGTTGCGCTCAATGCGGGCATGTTCAACGCCGCGCGGCTTGTCGGGCCAGGCATCGGCGGCTTCCTCATCGCCGCCGTCGGAGTGAAGGGCGCGTTCCTGGTCAACGCGATCAGTTTCGTGCCGGTGATCGCCGCCCTCGCGCTCATCCGTCTGGCCGATCTCCACGCCCAGCCGAGCAGGCCGCGATCGGCGCTACACCCGCTGGCGGAGCTGCGCGAAGGGCTGGCCTTCACCTTTCGTACTCCAGCGGCGCTGCTGATTGTCATCGTGCTCCTCCTCGTTGGGACGTTCGGCTACAACTTTACGGTCATGCTCCCGCTCGTGGACCGCTTCGTACTCGACCGCGGGCCGGAGGGTCTCGGGCTGCTCACCGGCGCGCTCGGCCTGGGCGCGGTGATCTCGGCGCTCCTCTTGGCCGGACGTCAAGCAGCGACGCTCCGAACGCTGTTCATCGGCGGGGCTCTGTTTGCCGTCTTGCTCGGCGCGGTGGCCATCAGCCAGTGGTACCTGCTGACGCTCCTGCTACTGCTGCTGGCCGGCATCTCCAGCACTGCCTTCCACGCCACGTCCAACACCTACATGCAGCTCGCCGCGCCGGACCACCTGCGCGGCCGTGTCATGTCCCTCTACATGCTCCTCTTCGCCGGCTCCACGCCCATCGGCGGCTATCTAACGGGCTTCCTGGCGGAGCACCTGGGCGTCCCGATGGCCGTCGGCATCTGCGCCTGCCTCACCATGCTAGGGATCATTGCGGGAGCGCTCTACTACGTCACCCACCGATCGCAGATCCCGCCCATCGCCGGTGGCGCCCTCCCCGTCTAGGTGGGCCGACTACGCGGGCTTCGTCGCCGCGAAGAGTGTGCGGCGAAAGCCGAAGAACACCGGTCGCTCCGGCCAGCGCGCGCGATAGCGCTCACGCAGTTGCGTCATGAACGGCTCGTGTAGCTCCTCTGGCATGCGTTCGAAGTAGGGCACGAGCGCCGTGCCCGACATCCAATCGGCGAGCGCGTCCGCGTCGTCCAGCACGTGGGGGTAGACCTTCTCGAACACGGTGATCTCCGTCGCGCCGCACGAGGACAGCAGCTCCGCGTACGCGTCAATCGACAGCAGCGGCCAGCGCCGCCTCCAGCCGCCCAGCGCCTCGCGAAACGGCGCTCCGCCCGCCAGCTCATCGATAATAAGGTGCGTCGCGTGACCGAAGTTCGATGGCATCTGCACCGCGAGCTGCCCGCCCCGCGCGACGAGCGAGAACAGGCGTGGGATCAACGTCGCGTGTCCGTCCACCCAATGGAGCGCCGCGTGCGAGAAGATCACGTCCCACTCGCCTTGGACGTCCTCCGCAGTGCCTCGCTCGAAGCGCAGGCCTGGTCGCGCAAGCGCGCTCGCGCGCTCCACCATCTCCGGCGAGGAGTCGATGCCGAGCACATCGCTCTCCGGCAGCAGCTCGGCCAGCCGGCGCGTCAGCTCGCCCGTGCCGCAGCCTACATCGATGGCGCGCAGGCCAGCGCGCGCGTGGATCAGACGGCTCAGGTCCTCGAACGGCGCGTAGCGTTCGGCGCTGAACTTCTCGTAACGATCGGGGTCCCAAGGCATGTCAAATGACAGGGCTACCTGCGTCTACGTGCTCGAGGTTCGAGGCTCGAAGTTCGATGCGAGGATGGTATCGGGCAGATGGGCAGCTCGCCAATCCAGCCAGTCGAACCTCGACCTTCGAACGTCGAGCTTCGCGGCGCTAGCTTTCAGCCTCCAGCACCACTTCGCCGCGCGTGCCGTCGACCGTGATCGTCTGGCCCGTGCGGATCATGCGCGTCGCGTGCTTCACGTTCACCACCGCCGGCAGCCCGTATTCGCGCGCCACGGTCGACCCGTGCGACAGCGTGCCGCCGATATCGACGACGATGCCCGCCGCCGCAACGAAGAGCGGCGTCCAGCCCGCGTCCGTCACCGGCGCAACAAGGATCTCCCCCGGCTCGATCGTCGCGTTTATACGGGGGTCCATGATCACCCGCGCGCGGCCTGTCACGCGTCCGGGCGAGACAGCGATGCCGCGCAGTATGTCCGTATCCGGCACAACCAGCTCTGATGCGCGCAGCGGTGTTGGGCGTCCGGTGAAGGTCTCGGGCAGCACCACGCCCTTGTTGCGTTTCTCCTCCATCAGCCGCCGCCGGATCGCCGCGTAGGAATCCTCCCGCGACAGCCGGCCGGCGAACAGCGCCTTCGCCTCCTCCCAGGTGAGGTAGTACAGGTCGAACGCATCGTCCAGCAGCCCGCGCGCAACCAGCCGCCGGCCGATCTCGCGCGTCAGCTTGCGCCCGCGATGCACCGAGCGCATGAAGAGCGCCTTCGTGTGCTCGCGGCTGACGACCCACTGCTGCGCCTGGTTCAGCACATACCGAAAGATCGGCCGCCGCCAGAACACCAGTTTCTTCGACGACTCCTTCGTCGCCGTCTCCCGCTCCGCACGTTGGCGCGCCTCGATCTTGCGCGGGTCGGACGACTCGTGAGCGTGCAAATAGTTGCGCACCATGCTCAGCACAGTCGGCAGGTCTTCGTCCCAGCTCTTGGCCGAGATCTCCGCCTCCATCACGCTGCGGTGGCCGTGGCGCGCCAGGAACACGCCCAGCCGGCGCTGGAACCCCGCGACGTCCTCGCCCACAAGGGACGCGAGGCGGCGTTCGATCGCAGCGCCGCTCTCCGACTCGCCCGGACGGGCGTCCGTCTGGACGAACGCCTCGCGCAAGACATCCGATGCCAGCACGACGCGCGAGATGTCCCACAGCTCATACGCCGGCTGCGCGCTCTCGACACCGGAGAGGCCCGTGCAGAGCTTCGCCTGCAATACACCGTTCTCGTCGCCGAGGTGCTGCTCCGTGAACGCGCGCAGCAGCTCGAACATGCCTCCCGTCAGCCCGCCGGCCGAAACATGCGTGACCGCGACTTCGCCGCCGCGGATCAGGCCATCTTTCGCGCTGCGGATCAGGTCGCCATCGGAACGCTGCTCAAACGGGCGATCGATCATCTCACGTTCGAAGTCCGCGACGATCTCTTCGGAGCGCTTGATCTCCGCTGGCATTCGGATGCTGAACCAGAGGATGCGCGGCAGGATCAGCGCATAGCGGAGCACCTTGCCGAAGCTCGGTCGCTCTGGCTCGGCGTTTGGGTCGCGCGCCTGGCCGAAGTACTGGTCCATCAGCGCGTCGGCCGAGCCGAAGGGCGTCTGGTCAGCGGCTTCGATCATCATCGTGACATTCAAGAACGCTTTGCCGTAGAAGTACCCAGAGAATGGGTCCTTCGTCCGGAGCTTGACGCCCACGCGCTTCATCGGTTCCGTGCCGAATCGTTCGATTATTGTGTCCGTCATCGAAACGTTTAGCGGCGAGAGCTGATCGGGGAGCACCTCCTGCACATTCGCGGCGGTCCAGATCGTGTCCGGCCCCGTCGGCGTGTCGAACTCCGACACCCACTCCTCCGGCTCGTCGCTCGCGCCGGCCTCCGTCGTAGCGACCGCTGGCAGCGGTTCGCCTGGCGGCGGTGGAGGCGCATCGACCGTGGTCACTGGCCGCGCTTGCAGGAGATAGATGCGCCCGCCGCTGATCGCCCACTCGATGTCTTGCGGCACGCCGCAGAACTCCTCGATGCGGGTCGCGTAGCGTGCGATCTCGATTGCCTGCTGGTCGCTCAGCACGGAGGCGCGCGCCTCCTCCGGCGCAAGCTCCTCCTCGCGTGTGCCGCCGCCCGGCGCCGGCACGATGCGTACGTGCTGTTCGGTTACCTCGCGCCGCACCAACGCGTCATCCGACTTGCGAACCGCGTAGTGGTCCGGTGTGACAATGCCAGCCACAACGCCCTCGCCCAGGCCCAGCGCGCCCTCAATCACGACGACGTCATGATCGCCGCTCACGGGATCGATCGTAAACGCCACGCCTGATGCGTCCGCCGGGACGAGCGCCTGGACGACGACCGCCATCGCCGGGCCATCGTCCTGCACGTCGCGCGCCCTCCGATAGTGAAACGCCAGCGCGCTATAGAGCGACGCCCAGCACGCGAGCACACCGTCCAGCACCGCCTCCAGCCCATCTACATTAAGGAGCGTAATGTGTTGCCCGGCGAACGACGCACCTGCGCTGTCCTCCGCCGTCGCGGACGAACGCACGGCCACAGGCGCGCCGCTCGCCTCGGCACGTAGCGCTTCGTACGCCCGCGCGACGCCGGACCGCAGATCATCTGGCCACGCCGCCGCGCGCAGCCGCTCCAGCACCAGCTTGTCCGGCTCGGCGCTGTCCATCAGTCCCTCGATCTGCGTCTCCAGGCCGTTCGCGCGCAGGAACGCGCGATGCCCATCGGCGTCGATCACGAAGCCGGGCGGGATCGGTAGCCCGCCACGCGCCAGGCGATACAGGCCCGCGGCCTTGCCGCCGACGCGCGCGGCGTCTTCCCCAGCTTCCGCAAGTGTGCGTACGAATGTGGTCATACTGCCGTACCGAGCAGGACTATCCTACCAGCGAGTCGAAGTGCCGTCCAGATTCACACGGTCTCCTTGCTGATTCGCAACTTGACACGGAAGCGCCTTCGCGCCGACACTCACAGCAGGAACGTTGCATGCAGACCCCGCCGATCAAATGAATAGCGATCCGCGCCGCTCCGCGCTCGTGCTCATCGTAGCCGCAGCGATGATATCGTTCGTCGGCGGCGATTCACTAAACAACACGCCGGCGGCCAGCGCGGCGCCCAGCTTCCCCGTTCGCTCCGACCTGGGCGGCGCGCCCTCGCACCCCGTCGCGAAGCCCGGCGAGCTCATCGTGCACTTCAAGCCCGGCGCGACAGTCGCGCGGAAGCGTTCGATCCTCGGCGGTGATGGCGCCACCATCGTGCGCGACCTAGGCCTCCCCGACTACAGCCTGGTGCGTGTGCCCCCCGGACGCGAGGACGACTTTGCGCGAAGGCTCTCCGCCGCGAGCGACGTGCTCACCGCTGAGCCCAACCTCATGCGTTGGGCGTCACTCTCACCTAACGACCCCGCTTTCCCCTTTCAGTGGCACTTCAACAAGATCGGCTTGCCTAACGCCTGGGACAAGGCGTCTGGTGTCGGGGTCATCGTGGCGGTGCTGGACACCGGCGTCGCATTCGAGACGTGCAGCATGGCCGTGTGTGGCGCCAACTACACCCAAGCGCCCGACTTCGCCGGTACTACCTTCGTTTCCCCGCGCGATGAGGTGAACAACGACAGTCATCCAAACGACCGCAACGGCCACGGCACCCACGTCACCAGCACCATCGCCGAAGCGACGAATAACTCGCTTGGCGGGGCCGGCATCGCCTACAACGCGCAGATCATGCCTGTACAGATCCTTGCCGCCAACGGCAACGGCACCGTCGCGGACGAGATCGACGGGATCACCTGGGCCATCAACCACGGCGCGAAGGTGATCAACATGAGCCTGGGCGGATCCGGCGGCGTCGTCGCAGAAGAAGCTGCCATCGACAACGCCGTCGCCAACGGCATCGTCGTCGCCGTCGCCGCGGGGAATGGTGGCGAAGACGGCATCGGCGACCCCGTGCTCGACTGCCCCGCTTGTTATCCAAACAGCATCGCCGTTGGCGCGACGCGCTTCGATCAGGCACGCAGCCCATATTCCAACTACGGCGACGGGCTGGACGGCCACACGCTAGATATCATGGCGCCCGGCGGCGACGTCACAGTCAACCAAAACGGCGACGCGTACGGCGACGGCGTCCTCCAGCAGACGTTCGCGCACGCCTGCGGCAGTTCCACCGTCGACTACTCAGCGTTCGTTCTCTGCTTCTACCAGGGCACGTCAATGGCGACGCCCCACGTTGCCGGCGTTGCTGCGCTCGTGCGCTCCATCGATCCCACGCTCACGGCGGCGCAGGTGCGCACCATTCTCACCAGCACCGCTACCGATCTAGGGCCGCCCGGCTACGACACCGACTTCGGCTACGGCGAAGTGAACGCGGCCGCCGCCGTCGCCGTTGCCGCGGTGGACACCGACGGCGACGGCTGCCCTGATGCCCGAGAGCTGTTGCCAAAGGCGGCTGCGGGCAGCGGCGGCGGGCGCGACCCCAACAACTTCTGGGACTTCTTCGACACGCCGGATACCGGCAACATCCGCGACCGCGCCGTCAGCGCCGGTGATATCATCCGCCTTGTCTTCCGTTTCGGTACCAACGGCAGCGCCGCTATCGATCCGCTGAGCGCACCACCACCCGGCGGCTACCACACGGCCTTCGACCGCACACCGCCCAACCCGGGCGCGAACCCCTGGAACCTCAATCCGCCGGACGGCGCCATCGCGGTGAACGACATCCTGTTCAGTGTCGCCCAGTTCGGCCATACCTGTGTGTAACGCCTTCGCTTGACAGCCTTCCGCGCGTTCGTGATCATGCCTGCGCACCATCACGTCAGGGAGGTACGCTCATGGTCACGACAGGCCCCTGGCCTTCACAAGCCCCGTACCCCAAACACCACTTCTCGCAGCTTCTCGAACAGACCGCGCGGCGCCTGCCCGATAAACCGGCGCTGATCAGCATCGACGAGAAGCCGTTCACCTATCGCACCATCTGGGAGGCCGCCCGCAAGACCGCCGCCTTCCTCCAGCGCGACGCGGACGTCGCCAAAGGCGAAACCGTCGCGGTGTACGCGCCGAACTGCCCGGAGTACGCCGTCGTCTTCCACGGCACGTTGCTCGCCGGCGGGAAGCTCACCACGCTGAACCCGCTTTACCGCGAGCGTGAAGTCGAGCATCAGCTCGACGACGCCGACGCCGTTGTCGTCTTCGCGGCCAAGGCGCTCATGCCGACGGTCGAGGAGGCCAAGCAGCGCCTGCCCAAGCTGCGCCAGGTGTACGAAATCGACGAGCTGCTCTCGATGGTCGCCGGAGCGCCCGACCGCCCTAAGCCGGTGGACATCGACCCCATGGAAGACGTCGCCGTGCTGCCGTACTCCAGCGGCACGACAGGCCTGCCCAAGGGCGTCATGCTCACGCACTACAACCTGACGTCCAACATCGTCCAGATGCGCGCGACGGACCTCGTGCGGGAAGAGTCTGTCCTGCTGGCGTTCCTGCCCTTCTACCATATCTATGGGATGATGGTGCTTCTAAACGGCTGCCTGGCGCAGGGCGGCACCTGCCTGGTTATGCCGCGCTTCGACCCGGACCAAACGCTCTACCTGATCGAGAAGTACAAGGTGACCGACTTCTTTGTCGTGCCGCCGGCGCTGCTCGCCCTCGCCCATCACCCCAAGCTCGAGCAGCACGACCTCTCATCGCTGCGCTTCATCCTCTCCGGCGCGGCGCCGCTGCCGCCGGAGGTGGGTGAGCTGGCCGCCCAGCGCTTCGGCTGCGCCATGCTCCAGGGCTACGGCATGACCGAGACCAGCCCCCTCACCAACACCAGCCCCCTCGACGCGATCAAGCCGCTCTCCGTCGGCCCGCCCGTCCCCGACACGCAAGAGAAGATCGTCGATCTGGAGTCCGGCGAAGAGCTGCCCGTGGGGGAAGTCGGCGAGCTGCTCATCTACGGCCCGCAGGTGATGAAGGGCTACTGGAAGCAACCCGAGGCCACCGCCGAGACGATCCGCCCCGACGGCTGGCTGCGCAGCGGCGACATCGCCCGCTTCGACGAAGACGGCTACGTCCACATCGTCGATCGCGCCAAAGAGATGATTAAGTACAAGGGCTACCAGGTCGCTCCCGCCGAGCTGGAGGGCATCCTCGCCGAACATCCCTCCGTCCTCGACGCCGCGGTCATCCCGAAGTACGACTACGAGGCGGGCGAGGTGCCCAAAGCGTTCGTCGTCCTCAAAGAGGGACAGCAGGCCGAGGCGAACGAGATCATGCTCTTCGTCGCGGAGCGCGTGGCGCCCTACAAGAAGCTGCGCGAGCTGGAGTTCGTCGCGTCGATCCCAAAGACGCCCTCCGGCAAGATCCTCCGCCGAGAGCTGATCGAACAAGAACGCGCGAAGAAAACGTAGGGACAGACCTTTAGGTCTGTCCGCCCAAGGCGGTGCGATGCCGATCAACGCTCTAATACGAGACCGCCAGATGCGAGCGAGAGCTCTAGAGAGCTACGAGCGCGCGACGGAGCTGCCTCTGATTGTGTTGGCGCTCGCGATCATCCCGCTGCTCGTCTTGCCACTTGCCGCAGACCTCGACCCAGCGATCGATAGAGCGTTCTTGGCGGTCGATTGGACTATCTGGGCAGTCTTCGCCGTTGATCTTATGATACGCACCTACCTCTCCGAACATCGCCGCCAGTACTTGGTCGCTCATTGGTACGACGTACTCATCGTGGCTATCCCCTTCCTTCGACCCCTCAGGATCCTCCGGTCAGCACGGGCACTTCGGCTGCTTCGCCTCTCACGCGCTGCCACCTTCAGCGCCCGAGCCTTTGCTACTGCTCGCGGCATTGGTCAGCGCCATGGTCTTTCGTATGTTCTCGCCAGTGCGATGTTCCTCATCATTGCGTCGGCCTCACTCGTGTTCGTGTTTGAGCGCGGGCAGGGCGGCACAATCAATGATTACGGGACGGCCCTCTAGTGGGCTGCCACAACCGTCACGACTGTCGGCTACGGCGACACATTCCCTGTAACGGCGGAGGGACGAGGCATCGCGGTATTCTTGATGATCGTCGGCATCAGTCTGTTTGGTTTTCTCACGGCCAACATTGCGGCCTTGCTCGTTGAACAGGACAAGGAGACTTCCGCGGCCAGCTTGGACGACGTCATGAGGAAGCTTGAATCGCTGGAGGATGAAGTGCAACGTTTAAGGCGGGAAGTCAGCCAACGATGAACATCACCCGCCTCCTCTTTCGCCTCGCCCGCCTCTCGTCCGACACCAAGGCCGTCGCCTCAGGCGATCCCAAGCGCATCGGCCGTCGCACCAAGAACAAACTGCTCGGCCGCGCGTTGGGCCGCGCCGGTTTCTGGCGACGCCTCTGGAAGTAGGCGCACCCATGCTCTCCGTCACCGCCGCCCTGCCCGACCAGCCGAGCGCCAAGCCAGCCATCGTGCTCGTCCACGGCGCCGCGAGCTCCGCGCTCGTCTGGACGCACTGGCAAACGCTGCTCGCCGAATGCGGCTGGCCATCATACGCCATCGACCTGCGCGGCCACGGGCGTAGCACGCCGGTCGATCTCTCGAGCGTGTCCATGTACCACTACGCCGATGACGTACGCTCGCTCCTGCTACAGTTGTCGCGCCCGGTCGTGATGGGCTGGAGCATGGGCGGCCTCGTCGCGATCATCGCCGCGGCCAACGGCGACGCGCGACCGCCTGAGGCGGTCGTCGCCCTCGCGCCCAGCACGCCCGCGCGGCAGCGCAACCCGGCCAAGGAGCTGCGCCCCGGCGTCTACGGCCCCGAGTACTACGGCATCACGAGTCGCGACCCCACCGATCAGCCAGCCATGCCCGACCTCGATCGAGACGAGCGGGAGATCGCCATCGCCTCGCTTGGCCAGGAGTCGGCCTTCGCGCGCGCCGACCGCGCCGCGGGCATCGTGATCGAGTCGCTGCCCTGCCCGTTGATGATCGTGACCGGAAGCGACGATCCGCTCTGGCCACGCTCACGCTTCGACGGCCTCTGGCTGGACGCTACGTACCTCGACATCGAGGGCCCGTCGCACTGGGGCCTGGTACTCAGCCATCGCGCCCTGGCAACAGCGGTGCCCGCGGTGGTCGAGTGGCTCGATCAGATAAGCTGACT
Organism: Dehalococcoidia bacterium; assembly: GCA_049642385.1. Lineage (GTDB taxonomy): Bacteria > Chloroflexota > Dehalococcoidia > DSTF01 > RBG-16-68-14 > JBAROU01. The sequence continues at coordinate 19,660 of JBAROU010000155.1, forward strand.
GGCAACCATCATGCCCAAAGTGCTCACCGAACGCCGCGACCGCACCCTCCTCGTCACGATCAACCGGCCCGAGGTGCGCAACTGCGTCGACGGCGACACCGCACAGGGGCTGTTCGACGCCGTCGAGACGTTCCGCGCCGACGACGCGCTCGACGTGCTCGTGCTCACCGGCGCCGGCGATGCGTCGTTCTGCTCCGGCGCCGACCTGAAGAACCTCGGCACGCTCGGCGAACGGCCCAACGCGCGAGAGACCGGGCCGATGGGCATCAGCCGCATCACCGATGTCGACAAGCCCACCATCGCCGCGGTGAACGGCTACTGCACTGCCGGCGGGCTGGAACTCGCTTGCTGGTGCGATATCCGCATCGCCGCGCGCAACGCCCAGTTCGGCGTGCTCAACCGTCGTTGGGGCGTGCCCCTCGTCGATGGCGGCACGCAGCGTCTGCCCCGCATCGTCGGCCTTGGTAACGCCCTCTACCTGATCGAGACCGGCGCGCTGATCCACGCTGAGCACGCGCAGCGCATCGGCCTTGCGCAGGAAGTCGTGCCCGAAGGCCAGGCGCTGCAGCGCGCAATCGCGATCGCAGCGGCGCTGTCGTCGTATCCCCAGCTCGCTATCCGCAACGACCGCAAGGCCGCGCTCGATGGACTCACGCTCCCGATCGACGAAGCGCTCGAGCTGGAGGTGCGCACCCACCGCGACACCACGGGCGACCCGAAGATGGCCGAGTGGCTCCAGCGCTACGCCTCCGGCGACAGGCCCGCGCCGTTTCGCCCGCCGGAGCACTCCGCGTGACGAAGAAACGCATCGGCGAGCCCTGGATGTCAGGCGCCGAGTACGGGCGGCAGATGCCCCCCTTCACCGTGAACCTCATCGTCGCGGACGTGGCACGCTCGCTGCGTTTCTACCAGGACGTCCTCGGCGCGGAGGTGCACTACTCGGACGAAGACTTCGCGGCGCTCCGCCTGGCCAGCCTCGAGTTCATGCTCCACGCCGACCACACCTACGACGACCATGCGCTGTACGGCCACCTCGGAACAATGAGTCGTCGCGGCGTCGGCGCGGAGCTGCGCCTCTTCGGTATCGACCCCGATGACGTGCAAAGGAACGCGGTTGAACACAGCGCCGAGGTCGTGCAGGCCGTGGACAACCGGGGTCACTGGCGGCGGGACGTGCTGGTGGCCGACCCGGACGGCTACGTCTGGGCAGTAGGTGTAATCATCGCTGACGCCTGACGCCTCGACCCTTCAAGCGTCGTACCGTACACTGTCCCCCGTCATGCCCACAGCACGTCTGAACGGCATCGATATCTACTACACCGAACAGGGCGCCGGCATCCCGGTCGTCATGACGCACGGCCTGGGCGACTGTGCCGAGCTGTGGGCCGGCCTCGCCGAAGCGCTCAGCGATCGCTACCGCATCGTCTCATGGGACATGCGCGGCCACTTCCGCACCGAGGCGCCGGACGACCTGGCGCAGTACACGCAGGACATCGTCGTCGAAGACCTGCGCGCGCTCTGCGATCACCTGGGTATCGAGCGCGGCGTCTTCGGCGGCCACTCGCTTGGCGGCTACACCACGCTGCGCTTCCACGAGAAGTACCCGGAGCGCGTCGCGGCGCTAGTGCTCCACGCCGCCGGCCCGGGCTACCGCAACCAGGAGGGCAGCCAGGCCTGGACCGACCGTCTGGCCAAGGCCGCTGGCCGCCAGGAGGAGCTTGGCCGCGACGCGCGCGTCCCGGCGAAGGACCTGCGCGTCGGCGCGCCAGCGCTGGGGGAACTGGCGCAACACGAGGTCCGCGGCATCGCCAACGTCGAACGCGGCGTGATGGCCAACCCTTACTTCATCGATGCGACGAAGATTGATGTGCCCACGCTCGTCGTCGTGGGCGAGAACGACAAAGCCTATCTCGCCAGCGCGGACTACCTCGACGCCAAGCTGCCCAACGGCCGCAAGGTCGTCATCGCGGACGCCGGCCACCCGGCGGTCCTGGAGCAACCAGCCGCCGTGCATGGTGCAGTGCGTGAGTTCCTGGACGGACTGGGCCTGTAGCACGCGCAGGAGGTTTGCATGTCCGGCGCTATCTACACCGGCAGTTTCGATCCCGTTACGAACGGCCACCTCGAGATCATTCGCTCCGGTCTCCTGGCGTTCGAGCGCATCATCGTTGCCGTCTTGAGGAACCCCTCAAAGACACCGCTCTTTAGCATCGACGAACGCGTCGAGATGATCGACGACGCGCTGGGAGACGAGCCGCGCGTTGAAACTGACCGTTTCGATGATGGCTTGCTGGTCGATTATGCCCGCAGCAAGGGAGTGAGTGTCGTGCTGCGCGGCCTGCGCGCTGTCGGTGATTTCGACGCGGAGCTGCAAATGGCGGCCATGAACCACCATTTGGCCCCCGGCGTCGTCACCGTATTCATCATGGCCAGCAACCACTTCGTGCTCAGTTCGACGCTGATCAAGGAAGTCGCCGCCCTCGGGGGCGACTTGCGCGGCCTGGTACCTGAGAGCGTGGAGAAGCGGTTGCGCGACAAGTTCGCCCTGCCATGAACCTGATCCGCCGCGTCCTACGCCGCCAGCCCGCCGGGCCACCGACGTGGCCCACCGGCCTCGTCGAGGTCGCGGACGGCGCGTTCGCCTACGTGCAGGAGGGCGGCGGGCTGTGCGTCTCCAATGCTGGCCTGATCGTCGGGCCGGAGAGCTGCATCGTCATCGACGCGCTCTTCGCGCCATCAATGACGCTCACGTTCCGTGACGAGATCGCGCGCGTCACCAGCAAGCCGGTGCGGCTGCTGATCAACACCCACCACCACGTCGACCACACGATGGGTAACGCGCTCTTCCCGGAAGCGCAGATCGTCAGCCACGCGAACGCCCGCCGCGAGCAGGAGCGCGTCGGTAAGGGCATCCTCGATGTGCTCCGCCCGCGCCTGCCTGAGCTCGTCGCCGAAACGGACGACCTCTCCCTCCGCCTGCCTGATGTCACGTTCGACGAGGAGCTGAACGTGCATCTCGCCACGCGCGCGATACGGCTCGTCCACCTCGGCCCCGCGCACACCATCGGCGACATACTCGTCGTCCTCCCCGACGAACGGATCGCGTTCGCCGGTGACGTCGCATTCCACTACGTAACGCCCCTCGGCATCGAGGGCCACATCGGCGGCTGGCTCAACGTCTGCGATCAGATCGAAGGGATGAACATCGACATGATCGTTCCGGGCCACGGGCCCGTCGGCAACAAGCAGCACCTACGCGAGATGCGCGGCTACCTCGACACCATCCGCCGCCAGGCGCGCGAGGCGTTCGACTCCGGGCGCTCGCAAGAGGAGGCCACGCAGGCGATCGACCTCGGCGCCTACGCCTCGTGGACCGAGCCGGAGCGCCTCGCGCTCAACGTCGGGCGGCTCTACCAGGAGTTCCGCGGCGAGATCTAGGCCGGCCATCCTCTCCGAGGGTCAGGCTTCAGCCTGACAACGCCCTGTCGAACCGTGATGCTGACTGAGCCTAATGCAGTATGCTCGCCCTCGACATCCCGGCGGGCAACGTCGTAGGTCGGGGTCTTGAGACCCCGACACCCACCGCGAGGGCCTGAAGACCCTCGCCCACAGATCGGGCGGCCGCCCGTGGTTCGGCTATCAGTGTCAATCTATGGGAGCGCATCGTGTACCATGAGGAGTGCGCCCCGCTGCGCATCGAAAGGAGCCGCTACATGTTCGTCGCCATGAACAACTTCCAGGTCACCAAAGGCAGCGAAGCCGGGTTCGAGCGCGTCTGGCGCGAACGAGAATCGTACCTCAAAGGTGTGCCGGGCTTCGTTCAGTTCGCGCTGCTCAAGGGCGACAACGAAGGCGAGTACATTAGCCACAGCACCTGGCAGCACCGCGAGGCGTTCATCGCGTGGACGCAAAGCGACGCGTTCGTGCAGGGGCACCGCCAGGGCGGCTCGATGGCCGGCGTCGTCGAAGGGCCGCCGCACCTCAAGACATACGAAGCGATCATCGTCGAAACACCGGAGGGACGCGCGGCAGCAACGCCGTAGCGACAAAGCTGTAGTTCTGTCCGCCGAGCGAAGCTCGGCCCTCTACGAAGAGGCGCGAACGTAATGGGTGGCTGGTCGAGAGAAGACTGGGAAAAGACCGAGGAGGTCGCGGACGAAGACGAGGACGATCTCGAAGGTGACTGGGAGCTCGACCCGAACGACCCCACGCACCCCGATTTCGACCTCTCCGAGTCGGCCGGCTACAGCGACTGGGAACCCTCGGCCAAGCCCGTGTTGCTCTGGCGCGGCGTCGTCGTACTCCTTACCCTATTACTGATTCTCGCGCTGACGGTGCCGCTTCTGATGCGTTTCGGCGGGTAGCCCGCCTAAGGATCTGAGCGCCACACGAGCGTTACAGATCGCTCAGGCGCACGCGGTTGCGCAGCGCCTTCCCCGTGACGAACCGCCCCAGATTGTCGATGAACACCTCGCTGCCGCGCGCCATGTTTTGCGGCGAACGCCCAGCGTTATGCGGCGTCACGATCACGTTCGGCAGCGACCAGAGCGGGCTCGCTTCCGGCGGCGGCTCCTCCTCGAACACATCCAGACACGCCCCACCGATCCGGCCCGTCTCGAGCGCGTCCACCAGCGCCTGCTCCTGCACGACCCGTCCGCGCGAGATGTTGATCAGCCAGGCGTCCGCCCGCATCGCGCGCAGCTCCGCCTCGCCGATCAGGCCCTCTGTCTCCACCGTAAGCGGCGCCGCCAACACAACGAAGTCCGAACGCGCAAGCAGTTCGTGCAGGCGCTCCGGCGGCACGATCTCGTCGACGTAGCGCGTGCGACGCTGGCGCCGGCGACAGCCGATCACGTGCATGTTGAACGCCCGCGCCAGCCGCGCCACCTCGCCTCCTATGTGCCCCACGCCCACGATGCCCACGGTCTTGCCCGTCAGCTCGTCGCTCTCGATCGACTCCCAACGCCGCTCGCGCTGCGCCTCCGCCCACACGTCGAGGCGTTTCACGATGCGCAGCATCATCGCCAGCACGTACTGCGCGATCGGCTCGCTCGTCGTGCCCGAGGAGTTGGTCAGCGTCACGCCGCGTTCGAGCAACAAGCGGAACGCAGGGTGATCGACGCCGGCGCTGAACGTGTGGAACCAGCGCAGCTTCGGCAGCGTGAAGAGCTGTGGCAGCATCGCCCGGCTCGCGCCCGATGTCCAGTAGTCCTCTGAGAAGTAGACCGCCTCGGCCGACTGCACATCTCCGGTCCAGCCGCCATCGCCCGTCGGCCACACCAGCTCGATCTCGGGCGAGATCCCTCGCAGGCGCTCCCCGTAGCGCTCGGCGATCATGGCGGACACGGCGACAATCATCGGTTTCGGCCCTCCTGCGGCAACCCATCTTATCGCGTTCCTCGGCCTCCCGTTCGCCGGCTGCTTGACGCTCTTCTTATGCCGGTGCTACCCTTACGGATGCTTCCCAGGGAAGGAGATTGAGCCCCATGCTTGCAGGTATTGGCCCACTCGGCTTGCCAGAGTTGCTCATCATCTTTGTCGTCGTGGTGCTCATCTTCGGCGTCGGGAAGCTCAGCGACGTTGGCGGCGCCCTCGGCACAAGCATCCGCGAATTTCGCAAGGCCGCGCGCGAGCCAGACGAGCCGGAAGCGCACGCCGAATCCGCCTCTGTCGAGGCGCCCCAGGCCGTCGGCAAGCACTGCACAAACTGCAGTGCTCAGCTCGATGGAGACCCCAAGTTCTGCGCCCAATGCGGTGCGCCTACCAAGGCCGCCGTCAACTAACGCCGAACGGTCTCGCAGACACATTATCGCCCCGAATCATCGGGGCGATGTTCGATCTTAGATTCCGTGGCTCGGTCTACGCCTTCGCTGCCTCCATCCGCTCGGTGAACGCGGTGCTCACTGAAAGCTGCCCCTGCTCGTCCGTGCGAAACAGCGAGACGACGTCGTAGCCACGCGCGCGCAGCGCGTCGCCGCCGCCCTCGTGGCGCTCCACCAGCACCGCGACGAGCGCGACCTGCGCCTCTAACGCCTCCACCGCCTCGATCGCTTTCTGCACGGAGCCGCCCGTGGTGATCGCATCCTCGACGATCGCGACGCGGCGTCCCTTCGTCACCACCTCATCGCCCTCATCCGCGTACGGCTCCGCGATTAGGTCGCGCGCACCGTACGCCTTCTGCTCCATGCGCACGACGAACACCGGCAGATCGCGGCCGCGCTCCAGCGCCGCAGCCCCCACCGACATCGCGATTGGCACTGCGCCCAGCGCCGGACCGCCCACGGCCTCCGCGCCCGATGCCAGCACAACATCGACGAGCGCCTCGCCGATCAGCTTCGCGGCCGAGGGGCGCAGCGTGACGCGCTTGCCGTTGTAGTAGTAGTTGCTCTTCTTGCCAGACGCGAGCGTGAAATCGCCGTAGCGGAAGCAGTGGCGCTGCATCAGCTCGCGCAGCCGCTCGATCGTCTCACTCATCACCTGCGCCTCCCTTCGCTGCTTCGTACGCCTGCCAGTCTTCCGTCAGCTTCCGTCGCGAGTAGTTGAAGCCCACTTCGTCGCCCCAGAAGCCACCCAGCAGCCCGGCCAGCACGCGCGCCAGCACAAACAGCAGCGCGATGTCGAACACGTACCACCAGACGTTCGCGTTCTTGAGGAACAACACGTAGAAGACGGCGATGAAGATCACCACGCCGAGCATCAGCCCCAGGTACGCGAAGCCGTTTACCACCATGCTCTCGCGGCGGCGCATGCTCCGGAACATGGCCAGAACGTCGTCCGGCACCTGCTCCACCGGCTTGCGCTGTCGAACGGCAGTGCCGCAGTTCGCGCACTCCTTGCGCTTGCGTGCCATTGGCGTGTAGCAATAGCCGCAGAAATAGCCCGCGTTCGGCGCTTCGCCCTTGAGCACGCCCTCAAGCACCGTCGATAGCCGCTCCGAGAAGACCGGCACCTCCGTAGACGCCTCGGTGTGCGTCTGCGCGCTCACGAGCGCGCCTCTCGATCGACGATGCGTTTGAGTTCGCGGAAGAAGCCCAGCTTGTCGGCACGCTGGTACGCCGCCGTGCGCGCGCTGGTCGACGGCATCACGAACGCCAGCGCGCCTTCGAATCGATCCTCCTGCAACCCGAACTGGCACGATCTCCCTACCGCCGCCTCGTAGATCAGCTTACCGTTGAAGCAGACCACGCGCGGTCGATACCGGCGCAGCTTCTCGCGCAGACGCGTCGCACCCGCGACCAGCTCCTTGCGCGCAAGGTCGTCGCTGCCTCGCGACGGTCGCTCGACCAGGTTCGTCAGCCCGATGCCGAACTCCAGCGTGCGCCGGTCGTCCTCGGACGTCAGCCGCTCCGACACGAAGCCGGCCTCGTACAGCAGCGGCCAGAAGTGGTTCCCCGGCCCCGCGTAGTGATGCCCGTGCGCGGCAGACGCCCGCCCCGGGTTGATGCCTACGAAGACGACGTCAAGGTTCGGCTGAAGGTAGTCAGGGAGCATGCCATCCTGAGTTTGTTGAAGGACGCGCAGCTTAGTCGCCATTTCGGTTCGATGGTAGCACGGAGGACGGGCGCAGCCTACCGGTCAGGAAGGGGCGCGCCCCGTGTCACACACCTCGCGCAGACAACACGCATCGCAACGCGGGCGCGGGCGACACGTCTGCTTGCCGTGCAAGACCAGCAGCCCGTGCCAGCGCCGGTAGGACGCTACGTCCGGCGCGACGGCCGACTCGAACCAGCGTTGCCACGTCTCGTAGCGCTCACCTTCCGGCCCAAGCTCCAGCCGGCGCATGATCCGCTTCGCATAGGCGTCGATCAGGAACGCCGGCCGCCCCGCGGCGTAGAGCGCGATCGCGTCCGCCGTCTCCGGCCCGACGCCGTGCGTGGCGAGCAGTCGCGCGCGCAGCTCGTCTGTCGACAGCGCCAGCAGCCGGTCGAGTCCCCCACCGTCCTCCGCGACACGCGCCAGCGCGAGCAGCCGCCGCGCTTTCGTCGCCGGCGTGCCCGCCGGCCGCACCAACTCCGCCAGCGTCGCTTCCGAGAGCTGCGCGATCGCACGCAGCGATAGCGTCTCGGCATCGTCGAGGCGCTCCAGCGCCCGCTCGACGTTGCCCCAGTTCGTGTGCTGCACCAGCACCGCGCTGATGCAGATGTAGTCGGGCGGCGTGTTGGGCTGCCAGTGCCAGCCCGCGTAGTCGTACGCCGCGTCGAGGCGAACGAAAACATCGGCGGGCACCGTCGTCATTGCGACGCGTCCTCTGGCGGATGAAGGAGCCAGTCCGGCACCTGCGCGTCGGCGACGCTGTCGTACATTGGTAAGTACGGCTTGACGTCGAGCACCGGCGTGCCGTCGATCGCGTCAAGGCCCCGCACGCGCAGGATGTTGCGCCGCCGGCGCAGCAGCGGCACCACCGCCACGCCCAGCCCGTTCGGGCGGCGCTGGCTGCGCGTGGCCAGGACGCCCTGCTCCGGGAAGCGCGGGTCGTTCATCGGACGCAAGCGGAGCACGTCGCGCGCCTCGTCCGGCACCCGGTGGAAGGAGAAGACGACGATGATGTGCGAATACGCCTCGATGCCGTCCAGCGCCGCGCTTAGCTCGTCGCGCACGATCACGTCCGAGCGCACATCCTCCCAGCCGAACGGCTGCGGTTCCCGCACGCTATTCCGAACGACGCCGATCGGGCGCAGGCTGACCGGTTCGCGCGGCACCGGCGGCACCCCCAAACCGAACGCGCGGCGAACGGAATCGACCAACCGTCCAAGCCAGCCGCGCAGGGCATCAGTCACGGATCGCATCTCGCGCGTAATCCTCCGTTGCCAGCCGCATCAGGCAGCATGCGTGCGTATCAGCGAGTCTCCGCATGTTCTTTTCTCCAGGACGTACGCCAGATGACATCCTCGCCGCGCGACCGGCGCGGAAGCGCCATCGGCCGTTCTCTCGAATCGCTATGTATGCTACACTGAAGGAGCTTCAGAAACACGCGCGTCCCCGCCATCTCCATCCAGCCAGGACGCCTTCGGGGACGGGCTCAAGGATACCATTCTGCCGCAGCCGTCCACGCGCGCGACGTTCGCCGCAGGGCGCTCGGCCGATCGGGAGGAACATGGCACGTAAAGCCGCACCGACCGCCAAGAAGGCTCCCAGGGCCGCCAAGAACGACTACACCGCGCGAGATATCCAGGTCCTCGAAGGCCTGGAGGCGGTCCGGCGCCGGCCGGGCATGTACATTGGCAGCACCGACCAACGCGGCCTCCACCACCTCATCATTGAGATCGTTGACAACGCCATCGACGAAGCGATGGCCGGCTTCTGCGATCACGTCTGGGTGACGATTCAGAAGGATGGCCACGTGATGGTCCGCGACAACGGTCGCGGCATCCCCGTCGACAGGCACGCCCGCACCGGCAAGTCCGGGCTGGAAACCGTCATGACCTACCTGCACGCCGGCGGTAAGTTCGGCGGCGGGGCCTACAAGGTGTCGGGCGGGCTCCACGGCGTCGGCGCCTCGATCGTCAATGCGCTCTCCGAAGAGACATGGGTGGAGGTGCACCAGAAGGGCAAGATCTACCGCCAGGAGTACTCGCGCGGCAAGGCCACGACCAAAGTGCAGCAGGTCAAACAGTCCAGGTACCCGTACGGAAGCGGCGGCGCCCGCACCTCGTCCGGCACGATCACGGGCTTCCTCCCGGACAGCACTATCTTCGAAACACTTGATTACGACTTCCAGACGATCGCTCAGCGCTTTCGTGAGTACGCCTACCTCACCAAGGGCGTCTGGATCCAGTTCGTCGACGAGCGCGACGACCGCGAACTGAACTTCTACTTCGAGGGCGGCGTCGCCAGCTTCGTCCGCCACCTCAACCACGGCCGCGAGGTGCTCTACCCACGCCCGATCTACGTCGAACGAGAGGTGGACAGCACCGCGATCGAAGCGGCGATTCAGTACAACGAAGGCTTCGCGGAATCAACCTTCGCCTTTGCCAACTGCATCAACACCATCGACGGCGGCAGCCACCTCACAGGCTTCCGCTCGGCGCTCACGCGCGCCCTGAACGACTACGCCCGCAAGCAGAAGATCCTCAAGGACAGCGACCCCAACCTCACCGGCGAAGACGTGCGCGAGGGTCTGGTCGCCGTCATCAGCGTCAAGCTCGCTGAGCCTCAGTTCGAGGGCCAGACCAAGACGCGCCTCGGCAACCCCGAGGTGAAGGGCCAGGTCGAGTCCGTCATCGCTGAGCAGCTCGCCGCGCACCTCGAGGAGCACCCCTCCGAAGGCCGCAAGATCATCGAGAAGTGCCTCACGACAGCGCGCGCGCGCGAGGCTGCCCGCAAAGCGCGCGACCTCGTCGTGCGCAAGGGCGCACTCGAAGGTAGCAACCTGCCCGGCAAGCTCGCCGACTGCTCGGACCGCAACCCGGAGAACTGCGAGCTTTACATCGTCGAGGGTCCGTCCGCAGGCGGCTCGGCGAAAGAAGGTCGCGACCGGCGCTTCCAGGCGATCCTGCCGCTGCGCGGCAAGATCCTCAACATCGAGAAGGCTCGCATCGAAAAGATGCTCTCCCATGAATCGCTGCGCATCCTGATCACCGCGATGGGCGCGGGCTTCGGCGAGCAGATGGACATGGACAATCTCCGCTACCACCGCGTCATTATCATGACCGACGCCGACGTCGACGGCGCCCACATTCGCACGCTGCTCCTCACCTTCTTCTTCCGCTACTTCAAGGAGCTGATCGACCGCGGCCATCTCTTCATTGCCATGCCGCCGCTTTACAAGGTTCAAGCCGGCAAGGAGTCGACATGGCTCTACAACGACCAAGAGCTGGAGAGCTACCAGAAGCGCCGGAACGGCAAGAAGAACGGGAAGGCCCAGGCCGACGGCGAAACAAAAGAGGTCAAGCTCAACGTCCAGCGCTACAAGGGTCTCGGTGAGATGAACCCGGACCAGCTCTGGGAGACGACGATGGACCCCGAGCGCCGCACGCTCCTCCGCGTCGACATCGAGAGCGCGATGGAAGCCGACCTGCTCTTCTCCCACCTCATGGGCGAAGAGGTGGAGCCGCGCAAGAAGTTCATCCAGGCCCACGCCGCCCAGGTGCGCAACCTGGACGTGTAGCGCGCGTCGTTGGCAGACACCGACGCCCTCCGCGCCACGCGCGAGCGCATCGTTCGCCAGCACATGGCGGCCGAGAACGCGCTCGACTTCGATACCGCGCTCGCGACGTTCAAACACCCACGATACGAGCTCATCGCCACGGACACGGTGCACGACGGCCCCGAGGCCGTTGCGCGCTACTATCGTGAGTCGCGCGCCGCCTTCCCAGACCAGCGCAACGAGCTCATCTCGCTCCGCCACGCGGACGACGCCGTCATCGTCGAGTTCTGGCTACTCGGCACGCACACGGGCGGCGTAGAGCCGACCGGCCGCGCGTTCAAGTGTCGGATGACCGCCTTCTTCATCTTCGAAGACGCCGACCTGGTCTGCGAGCGTGTCTATTTCGACTCGGCGACCATCCGCCGCCAGCTCACGCAACCGTAGCCATCGCGCCCCGGTGTCAGGCCTTCCTTGACACCTTACGCCCCTTGTCTTAGAGTAATCCCGCTGTTGGCGAACGACGCGTTCGAGGCGGGGTGGCTTCATGGCAAACAGGATCAGCGATAGCGGACTGCAACTCATCGCGGGCTTTGAAGGCCTCAGCCTGCTGCTGTACAACGATCCGGTCGGGCACTGCACCATCGGCTACGGGCATCTCGTCCACCGGGGCCCGATCAACGGCAGCGAACCGGCGGAGTTCCGGCGCGGCATCACCGAAGCGCGCGCCCTAGAGCTGCTCCGCGCCGATGCCGCCTCCGCCGAATCGGCGGTCAATGGCGCCGTCCAGGTGCCGCTCAATCAGCACCAGTTTGATGCGCTGGTGAGCTTCGTCTACAACGTCGGCGCAGGCGCGCTCCAGACCTCGACGCTCCTCCGGCTCCTCAACAGTGGTGACTATGACGCGGTACCAGCCCAACTGGCGCGCTGGACCAAGGCCAGCGGCGTCGAGCTGCCCGGCCTCGTCCGCCGCCGGCAGGCGGAGGGGCAGCTCTGGAGTCAAAGCGCCCCTGCGCCCAGGCGCCGACCGCCCAATAACAATCGGCAGCGCGATCTGGAGCTCGCGGGAGGTGAAGGCGCCATGGCAGTGATCGTGAAGGCACCGGGCTCAGACACCAACTACGTAACGAACTTCGTCGTCCGTCGTCCGATCAGGACGGCGAAAGAGCGCCAGGAGATGGTCCGCGCTGGCCTGCCGCCAACGGTCCATCAGATTTCCGAAGAGACGTTGAAGTCGATCCCGGTGCTCGAGAATGAGTAGCGCCTAACGCAGCTTGGGGAAGGCTTCCGGCGGGTAACGGAACGCCCGGAAGACGGCGTTCGTCGTGCCGAACACCTGCGCCTCGAAGAAGTGCGGGTTGACGTACTCCCAGACGATCTCGTAGCCCGCCGTCACCTCGAAGATGCGCCCGGTCAGCCCTTCACAGATGAGCGTGTTGCCGTTTGGCAGGCGTTGCGCCCCCGAGATGTAGCTGCTGAAGAAGCTCAGCATCGCCGACGTGTCGCGGTACTGCCACACCACCTTGCCCGACTCCGGCTCGACCTCGAGGACGGTCGAAAACACGAGCGGGTTGCCCTGCCGGCGCGCGCCGTTGTTGTAGATCAGCACGTTGCCATTCGCCAGGAGGCTCGGGTCGTGCTGCTGCGCGAGCAGCGGTGGGCGCAGCTTCCAGACGAAGTCGCCCGTCTTGCGATCGATACGCGCGACGGTCGAGATATTGCGCATGCTGATCATCACGTCGCCGCCCGGCAGCGGCACGATCGTGTTGCTGTGCGACCACTCGTGCCGCAGGTCCGTGGCCGTGATCACATCCTCCGCCGGATCGAGGTGCTCGTACGCGTGCCACTCCCAGACCAGCTTGCCATCAGCGTCGACTTCGACGATGCGATCACCGTACATTCGACCCTCGTGCTCAGAGCCGGGGATGCCCCCTTGCACCTTCGGGATGAGGTCAGCCGGCACCGGCTCCAGCGTCAGGTAGAGCGCGCCGCCGCTCTCCGTCCGCCGAGCGTCGTGGTGGTGCGCCGGGTCGTCATGCTGCCAGACGATGTTGCCCTCCCAGTCGGCTTCCATGATCGAGCCGCCCTTGAACACCGGCCACGCCGGGAAATACTCACCTGGTAGGGCCGGCGTGTGGCCGCCGTAGAAGAGGTTGCCGTTAGGCAGCAGGTAGCCATAATCGCCGGGGGGCAGCGGCATCCGCCATGTGTGCACCTCATTACCCTCCATATCGAGGAGGTAGACCGTGCCTTCGCCAAACATGGGCGCGTAAAGCGTACAGCCGGAGAACGCCTTCCCCGCATCGTGCGCCGTGAGCCCTAGCCGGCGCGTGCGACGCCACGTCGCTTGATCGACAGCCATCATGCCTCCTCTGCCGGTCAGAGCGACCGGACGCACCAGTCTAGCCCCGCGCCGGCAGCCGGACAAGCTGCAACGAGGCGCTATCCTGATGGCGTGCCCACCCTCCATGTCGACCTCGACCCGCCGCCGGAGTTGCCGCCGGCGTTCTCCGGCGATACGTCCGCGCTGGTCTACTTCCTCTCGTTCGCCTTCGCTGCGCGCTACGGAGCGCAGCACGAGCTGACCAAGGCTTCGGCGTTGCTCCGCGGCGGCGAGCACCAGATCGATCTCAAGCCCCTCCTCACCTTTGCCGACCGCGACACCGACGACCCGGCGGACGAGAAGGAACTAGAGCGCGTCTGGCAGGACGCAGGGCCTCTCGCCGACTGCTGCCGGCGCGTCGTCGCTGCGATCGACGCGGACCCCGCCATCCGCGAACAGATCGTCGACTTCCCCACGTTGCGCGACAGCATCGAAGAGTTGGCCGGCATCGCCTCGTGGTCCGCCAAGCGAGGTATCCGCGTGCGCCTCACCTACACCATGGGCTGAGGCCCTTTCACCGGGCTCATTTCCCACACGATTCGCGAAGTATTGCGTATGCAGATGATGCATTCTTCGCCTGCCTCCCCAGATTCGGCTTCTCAAACGTCAGGGGCGTCGCTGCTGAGGATAAGGGAGGGCCCGCACGGATCGCTGCCAGTTTCGCCTTGACGCTACCGCGCAGCCCCGTATAATTCGCCACTGTGCATGTGCGCACGTGCACACAGTGTCTTGGTGACGGGAGGTTTGCGTATTGTTATATTCTGAGGCCCAACGACGCCCTTCGGGCTACCCATCTTCAACGGTAGTCGTCGCGGCGCTCGCGCACCTGCGGGAGCGGACGTTCCCGCGGTTTGTCGAGCCGCCGCGATTTATCTCGCGCACGCGCGCGTTGCCATCGCAGACGGAAGCGCTCATGCGCTTCGTGCGCGGACTGACCCACCCGCGCGTGCTCATCGCGGCCGGTGTCCTCGCGCTCGCGATCTTGGTCGCGACCTCAATCAGCGCGCTGGCCGCTCTTCAGCCGAACAGCTCGACCGCGTCGCTGCCGCAGGTCCTCAGCTCCGCCAGCACGACCGGCACCGCAGCGACCCGCGTCGAGGACTTAAGCGCCGCGACGTTTGTCGGCGGAAGCCCATTCTTCAGCCAAGCCCAGTACCTCTCGGCGTCAGAAGGCTCGCTGCCGCAGGCGCTCATCTTCCTGAAAGGCGCGCAAGAAGCGCCCGTAACCGACTACATGCGGCAGATCGGCACGCTGCTCGTCTTGCCGGGGATCAACAACACGCTGGAGAAGCAGCACCAGGTACAGCAGTGGGTCGCCGCGCAGGAGGCGCAACGCCAGGTCGCCTTGACCGCTGCCGCCCCGACCACGTCGGCGCCCGTCTGGCAGGGCAACCTGCCCGCTGGCGCGCGCATCTCCGGCGCTTACGTTACGTTCTACGCCTGCGTGGGTAACGGCTTCTGCGGCAACACCGCCAGCGGTGCCCCCGCACAGCCCGGCGTCGCGGCGTGCAGCTACAATCTGCCCTTCGGTACGCGCTTCGTCGTCGCGACCGACCCGACGCAGCGCGTCTTCACCTGCCTCGACCGCGGTGCGATCGGCCCGACCTGGGTGGACATCTGGTTCTACGACGTCGCCGATGGCTACGCCTGGCAGGCGGCGGTCGGCACCCACAGCGATATCATCATCGTCAACTAACGCAGCACACGACGAACGCTACTAGCGGCGGGCTTTCGGAGCCCGCCGCTGTCGTTGTCTTTGATGCGTGGTCTAACAGTCGATGCTGTAAGGCCTGCCTGGGATCAGCCGCCCGCGCCGCGGGCCGTGGGCGCCGGCTGGGGCGGCGGTGTCGCGGGTTCGACCTCGGCTTCCGCTCCGCGGGGCCACTGCCAGCAGTAGAGCAGCCCCACGACCGACATCGGGATGAGGAAGAGCGCCGTCACCTCCGGCGTGGTCAGGCCCGCGATAATCTCGCGGCTGTCCAAGCGCAGCTCGCTCGTGCAGAAGCGCAGGAGCGAATAGAGCAGCACGAAGGAGAAGAACACCACTCCTTCCCGCTTGACGACAAAGCGCAGCATGACCAGCAGCAGCCCGACGACCAGCAGGTCACCGATCATCTCGTACGCGACGGCTGGGTGCTGGGTACAGAGATCCTGGCCTACGGTCAGCAGCGTACACTCCTGGATCGGATGGTTGGAGACGCTCGGGCTGTTCAGGTTCGTGTAGCGCACCGCCCACGGCAAGTCGGAGAGCTTCGCGAAGTGCTCACCGTTAATGAGGTCGCCGATGCGCCCGATCGCGAGACCGAGCAGGATCGCTGGCGCAGCCCCGTCCAGCGCCCTGTACACCGGGAACTTCTTGAACCAGATGTAGACCAGCGCGGCCGCCACCCCGCCCAAAATCGCGCCGTAGATCGAAATACCGCCCTCGTTCACCCGAAACATGTCCACCCAATCATTCGAGAACACGGACCAGCGCTCGACGACGTAGAGCGCGCGCGCGCCGATAATACCGCCCGGAATGGCGACGAGGGCAACGCTGTAGACGTCGTCCTCGGTGAAGCCCTTCCGCCGCCCTATGATCACCGCCAGGAACACGCCCGCCGCGATTCCCAGCGCTGTGAAGACGCCGTGCCATGTCAGCGTCAGCCCACCGATCTGCCGGATCTCCGGATCGATGCCGATATCGATGGTGAGCAGCGTCAGCGCATCAAGCATCCGATTCTTCCTCGCCACTAGTTAATCGCACGCGGAGCGCTCGCGCCAGTTGGCGCGTCTCGGAGCGGAAGCCGCCGTTTCGCTCGGCCTGGGCCGCGATCACCGTCTCGTCGCCTCGAATGCGTAGCCAGAGGCGCATTCGAGGCACGTAAAAGGTGATGGCGAGACCGGCCAGCAGGACGCCCACGCCGACCCAGATGAACATCGAGCCCGGGTCCTTGCGCACCTGGATGCCCGCGAACTCGCGGCGCCCTTCGAAGACGTACTCACGGTTGCCCACGCGCACCGGCTCGTTCGGGAAGAGCGTCAGCGCGCTGGACGCGACGGCGCCGCGCACCGTCAGGTACGGCGTCCCCTCCGGCGTCTTCGCAAGAATGACGACGGATCGTTTCTCATCGCCCGGGATCGCAGGCGCGCCGTCCGATGGCGCCGCGACGAACGGTAGGCCGTCCACGCTTCGGAACGTGAACCGCAGGTCGCCCGCCTGGCCGGACTGGCCGGATGGGATCACCGCGTTTGCCCGGTCGTCGTTTAGCCCCAACACCACAAGCTGCCACGCTTGCTGCTGGTCTTGGCGCACGCCCACCCAGAAGTCCTGGCCGGTGCCGGGCACGGTCATCGGCGTGCCCCACACGCCCTCCAGCTGCTCCGTGGGCACGATCGTATCGCGCAGGAGCACCTGGCCCTGGGCGTCGCGCACCGCGATCGCCGGCGCGGGCCAGAGATCGCGCAGCGCCAACACCTCCCGGAAGATCGTGTTGCCTGATGCGACATCGCGCACGCGGAGGGCAGCCCCATCGCCGAAGTAGGCCGCCTGATGGAAGCGATAGCCGTTGTATGTGAGCGGGTCGTTCACCGTCGCGACACCGCGAGCGACCTCGTGGCCGTCCTGGTAGATGACGAGCTTGCTTCGGTAGTCCAGCGGCGTCCCCGTCTTGTCGAACGAGCCGATCGCGTCCACCACCTTGACCTGCATCTGATTCGCGTGGCGCACGGGGAAGACCGGCTGTGTTGCCCCCTCCGGGATGAACAGCGCGGTCGTGTAGCTGCCAGTCCAGGTGATGAAGCCGCCGGCGAGCAGCAGCAGCACCGCCAGGTGGCTCACGAAACTTCCGATCTGCGCCCACGCAAAACGGTCCGCGAACAGATACGTCGTCGCGCCGTCCGCGAAGCGTTCAACGCGGTAGCGGCGCGTCCGGAGCAGCGCCTCCACGTTCGCCGCGTCCGCCGTCGCCAGCGCGGCGCGGTTTGCCGCCCGGTCGAAAAACGC
>JBAROU010000156.1:0-12488 GCA_049642385.1 Dehalococcoidia bacterium
CTACAGCTTCGCCCACCCGCTGATCCAGGAAGTGGCCTACCAGCAGCTGCTGCTGAAGTCTCGCGCGGAGCTGCATGGCCGCGCCGGGCGAGCGCTGGAAGCGTTTCATGCCGACCGCCTCGACGAAGTGCTCGAGACGCTGGCGGAGCACTATGCGAGGAGCACCGCGTGGGAGAAGGCGGTTCA
The DNA here is from genome assembly GCA_049642385.1 of Dehalococcoidia bacterium. Taxonomy (GTDB): domain Bacteria; phylum Chloroflexota; class Dehalococcoidia; order DSTF01; family RBG-16-68-14; genus JBAROU01. The sequence goes on from JBAROU010000156.1 coordinate 187, forward strand.
CTACCTCATGCGCGCCGGCGACCGCGCCGTCGGACTCTTCGCGTACCATGAAGCGGCTGCCTACTACAAGCGTGCGATGCTAGCGCTGCCGGCCGGCGACGCCACAGATGATCAACGCTCCTCGATTCTGGAGCGATTGGGCGATGCCGCCTACGCGCAATGCGCGGTGAACGAAGCCCGGAACCACTGGCAGGCAGCGCTGATCGCGCAGTCGGACGTCGTCGCCGAGAGCTTCACGCCTCGCGTGATGCCCGCGTTCGAGCTGGACTACGAGCACCTGCGCGAGATCAAGCCGGACATCATCATGATCTCGCTCTCCGGCTACGGGCAGCATGGCCCGCATTCGCAGTGGTCGGCGTACGGGATGGGGCTGGAACCGGCGTCCGGTGTGGCGCAGCTCACCGGCTACTCCGGCGGCGAGCCGATGCGCAGCGGCCTCTCGTTTACCGACCCGTACTCCGGCTTCCTCGGTGCTGGCGCCGTCCTCGCTGCACTGCACTATCGACGGCGTACTGGCAAGGGCCAGTACATCGATCTCTCCGAGCACGAAGCCGCGATCCCGCTCGCCGGCGCGGCGCTGATGGAGTTCGCGATGAACGGCCGGTTGCCGGAGCGCATCGGCAACCGGAGCCCGTGGGCGGCGCCGCAGGGTTGCTATCGCTGTAACGGCGATGACGACTGGCTGGTCATCTCGATCGAAAACGACGACGAGTGGGCGGCGTTCTGTCGCGCGACCGGCCATCCGGAGTGGGCGGATGACGAGCGTTTCGCCACGGTGCTTGGACGGTTCGAGCACCACGATGAGCTCGACCGGCTGATCGAAAACTGGACGCGGGAGCACGATCACTACGAAGCGTTCCACCTGCTCCAGCAAGCGGGCGTGACGGCGGCGCCGGTGCTGAACGGCAAGGAGATACTGCTCGATCCGCACTTCAAGGAGCGTGGCCAGTTCGACGTCGTCGATCAGCCGCACCAGGGCACGCGCCCGATCCCGCGCCACCTCGCCGCGAAGTTCGGTTCGGCGTCGCTCACCGCAGGCTCTGACTTCGAGGCGTCCGCGGGCGGCCCCGCGCCGACGCTGGGTCAGCACAACCGCGAAGTGCTCGGTGGGCTGCTCGGCCTCTCGGAAGGGGAGCTGGACGAGCTGGAGGAGCAGGGCGTGATCGCCACCAAGCCGAACATCCCATATCCGCCCGCGGTGATCAGCGCGGCGCTCAAGCTCCCGTACGACCGCTACCTCGAGGCGGGCATCCTGCGCGCGCTGGAGCCGGACTATCGAGAGCAACTGGGGCTGGACTAGGCGGGGGCCTTACGTTTGCGGCACCGCGGCTTCACGGTGCAACGGCCCACGATCTGCTGCGCGCTTATGGAGGCCGTCGGCATGGTGGACGACCATGAGCCGGGGGCTTTAGGGGGAGGGAGGTGTAAAGGCTACTGACCGAGGCGTTTCCCCCTGTGGCCCGCGTCAAAACGCTTTTCAAAGTTGTCACGTAGTCGCTGGTTGGCAGGATCAAGCAGTCTTGTGAGATAGCGGCTGAAATGATCTTGCAAGGTGAGTACCAAGAGATCCGTGTTGACTGTGAGTGTGCCTTCCCGGAAACCCAATGGCGCTGGCAGATCTTTGTTGAGCTGCACGCTGGGTCCGGTGATGCCCGCATGGTACATGCCACAGCGTACTTCGTTGTATAGAAGATCCAAGACTGTTTCTGGGATCGGTAGCTCTGCAGGGTCCGTGTTTGGCTCTAACACAAGCCGTACGCCCTGCTTGAAGTATTTCTTTGAAGCAGTTATTGATGTCTGGCCGTCTTCATACTTCGCGATCATTTCGAAGTAGCTGGAGATTATCGATAAAATGCCGAAGCCGGCGTGAGGATGGGATTCCAGATACTGGGCGATGTCGAGCTGCCAACCGCGAACGCGGTCGGAAAACAACGAGATCTTGTCGCCGATGGATAATGGTTCTCGGAAGTGTTCATTTGTGAAGTGGGGACTTATCGCAAGGGGCATAATAGGCTCACGCCCTCGTTGTCTTGAGTATGGCTGCCTAAATCTAGCAGAATTGGTAGTTGTTTGCGATGGACCTCCACCTGCGTGACCGCGTTGCGCTGATCACCGGCGGGAGCCGGGGGATCGGGCGCGCGATCGCCCTCGGGCTGGCCGAGGAGGGATGCCACGTCGCGTTCTGCGCGCGCGGCGAGGAGCGCCTGCGCGAGACCGAGGCGGAGCTGCGCGCGCGTGGCATCGAGGCGCTCGGCGTCGTGGCCGATGTGACGCGCGGTGAGGACGTCGAGCGCGTCGTGGCGGAGACCGTGGCGCGCTTCGGTCGGCTGCACATTTTGGTGAACAACGCGGGTGGTAGCACGAAAAGCGACAGCGACGACGAATGGGAGTCGGCGTTTCGCATGAACATCCTGGCCGCCGCGCGCGCGACGCGGGCCGTCGTGCCCCACATGCGCGCCTCGGGCGGTGGCAGCATCGTGCACATCGCGTCGATCTGGGGGCGCGAGGCGGGCGGCGGGGTGACGTACAACGCGATGAAGGCGGCGATGATCAGCCACGCGAAGCAGATGGCGCTTGCGCTGGCGCCTGATATCAGGGTGAACTCGGTTGCGCCCGGCTCGACAGCGTTTCCCGGCGGCTCGTGGGGGCGGCGGCAGGAGGAGGACCCGCAGGGCATGCGTCGCTTCGTCGAGGAGAACATCCCGATGGGGCGCTTCGGCACACCTGAGGAAATCGCGAACGTCGTCGTCTTTCTGTGCTCGGACCGCGCGAGCTGGGTGACCGGCGCCTGCATCAACGTCGATGGCGGCCAGACGCATTCGAACATCTGATGGCCCTGTTAGGCTAATGCCTGACCCGCGATGGCAAGCTGTCTGCTACGATCCATCTCGATGACGGACGATCTCGTCTCTCGCTACGCCGCCCGCCTGCTCATCGAGTCGCTGAACGAACGCTTCGGCGCGTCGTTCGACGTGATAGACGCCGCGGATGATGTGTTCATCGCTTCGGACGGCGCACACCGCGCAGGCATCTACGTCGCGCCGCTCTGGGAGCGCGAGGAGGCGCCGGCGTGGGAGGAGCGCCTGCGCGCGCTGGCCGGGCGGCTGAATCCGCCCGACGGCACCGGCGCGTACCTGCTCTGGGTGCCGCCGCGCGCGGACGTGCCCTTCGACGAGCCGGCGGTTTCGGAGTTCGTCGCGCGCGTCGAGGCGGCCGCGAGCGGCCTTGCGCCCGGGCAGCGGATCGAAGTGCCGTTTCCCGTCACCGTGAAGATGGGCAAGATGCGCGAAGAGGGCGGCTACGCGTCGGTCGTCGGCGGGCTGAGTCGCTGGTGGACGCGCATCACCGAGAAGGTGAACGGTACGTTCTCCGTCGACAGCTCGGCGGTGCACCGGCTGACGGACGACGGCTCTGCGCGCGAGGAGCTTTGGGAGACGATCGGCCGGCTGTCGCTCAGCGTCGGGGTCGGCCAGGCGGTGGATTTCGAGATCGACGAGGCGTGGACGCTCCAGCGCCTACCCGAGTCGGACGCTGACGGCGTGCCCGCCCTGAGCGGAGCCGAAGGGTTCGCGCTGGTTGGCGGGCCGCCGTCGCTCGACCCGACGGAGGGCGTTGTCGTCCGACGCATGGCGCGCCGTAGGCTCCAGGCAGCGAACGAGGCGCTGGGCACGCTCGATGTCGAGCTGCGCGTCGTAGGGCTGATCGGTCTGTACGAGTACGCCGAGGTGGAGACAGCGAGCGGCACGATCAAAGCGATCGACCCATCGCTCTACAGCCGCTTCGAGGTGGTCTCCCTCTTCGTCGACGGCGAGGCGCGGCCGGTGTTCCTGCCGCGCGCGCTGCCGTGGGCGTAGCGCCGCTGTTGCCCGCCTTTCTGAATCGCCGATACTGATAGGGAACGATGATGCAGCCAAACGTTGGCCTTATCGGCGCAGGGTTCATCGGGAGCTTTCACGCGCGCGGCCTGCATGGGCTGATTCGCATGGGCCTCGTCGACGCGCGGTACGTCGCGGTGTGCGACCGCGACGCAGAGCGCGCGCGCAACTTCGCGCGCCTCGGCGGCTTCGAACACTGGACCACGAATCCCGACGACCTAATCGCCTCTCCCGAGGTGAACACGGTCTACGTCTGCACGCCTACAGCCGGGCACAAGGCGCTCGTGCTCAAGGCCGCGGCCGCGGGCAAGCATGTCTTTTGTGAGAAGCCGCTTGCGCGCACGCTCGCTGACGTCCGTAAGATGTGCGACGCGGTGCGAAAGGCGGGCGTGCATCATCAGGTCGGCCTGATCTTGCGCCACGCGCCGATCTTCGTCGTGCTCAAGCAGCTGCTGAGCGACCCGGAGCTCGGGCGGTTGATGACCGTGGTGTTCCGTGACGATCAGGTCTTCCCGATCAACGACCACCACGGCAGCGATTGGCGCAAGGACATCGCGATCACGGGGGGTGGCACGCTCATCGAGCACAGCATCCATGATCTTGATCTGCTGACGTGGCTCGTGGGTGATGCCGAGAGCCTGCGCGCCGAGACGCGCAACTTCGCCGGGCACGACGGCGTGGAGGACATCGCCTCGGTATCGTTCTCGTTTGCGAACGGCGCGACCGGCCAGCTGACGTCGGTCTGGCACGACCTGCCAGACCGCAGCGCATCGCGTTTGCTGGAGTTCTTCTTTGAGCGCGGCTACTTCCGCGTCGATGATGACTTCTTCGGCCCGATCCGCTACGAGACGCGCGCGACGAACGGCTTGACGGAGCTGCCGGACGATGCTGTGCGGCGGCGTTATCTGGAGATCGTCGGACTAACGGACGAGGTCTTCGACGAGGCGCTGCACAAGTACTCGCTGGAAGACTACTGGTTCCTGCGCTCGCTCAAGGAAGAGCGCGACCCGTTCCCCGGCTTCGACGTCGGCCTGCGCGCGCACGAGCTGGTGGACGCCGTCTACCGCTCGGCGGCGGATGGCGGCGCGAGAGTGCGTCTCTCTGCGGACTGAAGTCCGCGGCGCCGCCAGCCAGCGAACGGCGCTCGCCCCACATATGCCTACCCGCTATCATGCCTCTCCCATGCCCGTAGGCCTGCTCTCCGATGTCACCATCCTCGACCTGACCGAGGGCGCAAGCGGCCCGTTCTGCACCAAGCAGCTCGCTGACTACGGCGCGCGCGTGATCAAAGTCGAACGCCCGGGCCGCGGCGACCCCGCGCGCCGGATCGGCCCGTTTCCCGCCGGAGCAGCCAGCGACGCTGGGGGGTTGTTCCTCTACCTGAACACAAGCAAGCAGGGCATCACGCTTGATATACACACAGCGACGGGTCGCGCTCTGCTGCTCGAGCTCGCCGAGCACGCGGACGCGTTGGTCGAGAGCCTGGCGCCCGGCGCGCTCGACGCCGCCGGGTTGACTGTCGAGGCGTTGCACCAGCGTAACCCGCGCCTGATGGTGACGTCCGTGTCGGCATTCGGGCGGAGCGGGCCGTACGCGGGCTATCGGGCGGAGGAGATCACGTCGTTCGCGGCGGGAGGGCAGCTTTCGGTGAGCGGCGACGCCGACCGCGGGCCGCTGATGCAGGCGGGCCATCAGGCGTCGTTCCAGGCCGGGCTGCACGCGTTCGGCGCTACGCTGGCCGGGCTCTATTCGGTCGGCATTATCGAGGTCGGCCAGCACATCGACATCGCGGCCATGGAGTGCATGGCGGCGACGCTGGAGCTCTACCTGAGCGACTGCGCCTACCGGAAATCGGACGCGCTGCAACGCCGGCGCGGCAACGTCTTCGCCGCCACGCTCGGAGTCTTTCCCTGCGCCGATGGCTACGTCGGCATCCATGTGATGGCGCGTAACTTCAAGGCGTTCGCGAAGCTGATGGACGCGGAGTGGCTGCTGAAAGACGAACGCTTCCGCGATGCGCGAACGCGCCAGGCGCACAACGACGAGCTGCTGGCACACGTCTACGGCTGGGCTGCGGAGCACACGCGCGATGAGATCTACCGGCGCTCGGCCGAGCTAGGGCTGCCGATGGGTGTTGTGCTGAGCGTGCCGGAGGTGCTGGAGCAGCCGCACCTGCGCGCTCGTGAGTCGTTCCGCGCGCTCGATGACCCGCCCCGACGCGTTGAGGGGCTGCGCTACCCGGGCCCGCCGTTCCGCTCAGCAGAAGGGGAGTGGCGCCTGAGGCCGGCGCCTCGCTTAGGCGAGCACAACGCGCAGGTCTACGGCGAGCTGCTGGGCCTGACGCCGCGCGAACTCGCGCGGCTGCGGGCGGCGGGGGTGGCCTGATGGCGACCTCGTTCGAGGGTGTGACGCTGCGCAACTACCGGCCTGAGGATGTTCAGCCGATCAAGGCGATCGATGGTGAGTTTCAACGTGAGTTGGGCTTCGGCACGAGGGAGCACCCGCTGTACGACCACCTTGATCTGGACGATATCGATGGGATCTACACCAACACCGGTGGGCGCTTCTGGGTGGCCGAACACGCCGGCGCCGTCGTGGGCTACGGTGCCGTGCTGCGCGTCGATGAGGAGACGGCGCGACTGCGGCGCTTTCGCGTGGGCACTGGCTGGCGTCGGCGCGGACTGGCGACGCTCCTGCTCGAACAGGCCGAAGCGTTTTGCCGCGCTCGCGGATTCCGGCGCATCACGCTCGGCACGTCGCATCTGCAGGATGCGGCGCAGGCGCTCTACCGTAAGCACGGCTACGTCGAGGTCCGACGCTATCCGTACAACGACTTTCTGATCGAGATCGAGTTCGAGAAAGAGCTGGCCTGATGGACCGCCTGCCGCTTACCGGCGTGCGCGTGCTCGACCTCTCGAAGGTGTGGGCGGGGCCGTACGGCACGCGCCTGCTGGGCGATATGGGCGCCGAGGTGATCAAGCTCGAGGCGGCTGGCTCATGGGACCTGATCCGGTCGCTGGCGCTCCTGCCGCGTGAGACGGAGCACATCTACAACAAATCGGCGTACTTCAACCACTACAACCGTAACAAGTACGGCTGCGCGATCGACCTGAGCCAAACGAAGGGGCGCGAGCTGGGCCTGCGCCTTGTTGCTCTGTCCGACGTTGTGTTCGAGAACTACCGCTCGGACGTGCTCGAGAAGTTGGACTTCACGTACGAGGCGATGCGCGCCGTGAAGCCGGACATCATCCTCGTATCGATGCCCAGCCACGGGCTCTCGGGCCCGGAGGCGCACCACGTCGCGTACGGCACGCACGTGGAGCAGCTTGCTGGGCTGGTCGCGCAGAGCGGCTTTCCGGACGGTCCGCCGCACCGCAGCGCCATCTCCTACGGCGACCCGATCGCCGGCGCGCTCGCCGCGGCCGCCACGATCGCGGCGCTACTCCACCGGCGTTGGACCGGCCGCGGCCAACACATCGAGGTGGCTCAGTGGGAAGCGTTCCTGCCCATGGTCGGTGAATTCTTCGTCGAGTACGGGCTGACGGGCCGAGAGCCGGCGCGTCGCGGCAACCGGCACTCATCGATGGCGCCGCACGGCGTCTACGAGTGCGCCGGCGACGACGCGCGGATCGCGATCGCCGGCGGCTCAGACGCGGAGTTCGCCGCGCTCTGTGAGGCGATGGGGCAGCCGGAGCTGGCGCACGACGAACGCTTCGCCGACGTTGTCTCGCGCCACCGCCACCAGGACGACCTCGACGCCATCGTCTCGGGGTGGACGCGTACGCAGCCGAACCACGAGGCGGCGGCGCGCCTCCAGGCGGCAGGCGTCTCGGCGATGCCAGTGAGCACGGTTACGGAGCTGATGGAGGACCCGCACCTGGCGGCGCGCGGCTTCTTCGAGGAGGTGGCGCATCGCGAGGCGGGCACGTGGGCGATGGATGGCCCGGTTTGGCACTTCGACAAGACGCCGCCGCATGTGCGCCTGCCCGCGCCCTGTTTCGGGGAGCACAACGACTACGTGCTGCGCGAGCTGCTCGGGCTGAGTGAGGAGGACGTGGCCGCGCTCGAGCGCGAGGGCGTCACCGCACAAGAGCCGCGCCCCGGCCAGGACGAGTAGCTCGCTGTCTAACCGAACGAACCGAGCGCGTCCGCAAGCGCTTCGTCTGCCTCGCCATCCTCCGAAAATACCAACACCGGCCGTTCGTTGAGCGCGCGGTGGAGCGCGTTGGGCGCGATGTCGTCGTTCGCGACGACGGCCGCGCCGTCGAGCCTGCCGAGCTCGCGTTCGGCGCGTGCCACAGCCTCGCGCACCTGCGCGTCATCCGTGGCATCGATGGCAAGGGCGAGGCCGTGGCGTTGCATTGCCCAGAGCTCGTTGAGCGCGGAGTTGATCGCGAACTTCGCATCGGTGTTGTTCTTCAGGCTCGCGATGACGATGTCTGCGCCCGCTGCGGCGAGACCGATTGTGAGCGCGCGCCCAAGCGCCGTCTCGCCGCCGAGCACGAGCACGCGCTTGCCACCAAGTGCCGCCTCTTCGCCCATCTTCCGCTTATTCCAGTCGTAGACCGAGCACGTCGGTCGCGAGCACGCGTGCGACGGCCCTCGCCGCAGCGTCGCCGTCCGCCAGCTCGTGCAGGCGGCCGATCGCCGCAGGGCTGTCGAGGTCGGCCGCCAGCGCAGCGAGCAGGTCGGCGCCGCGCTCGATAGCGTCCTCGCGCGAGATTCCATCCTTTGCGTCACCAAGCCGCTCCTTCAGACGCTCAGCTGGCCGGAGCTGCAAGCGCAGCTCATCCTCGGCGTAGTTCCAGGGGTCGCGATAGTGGTGTGACAGCAGGTGCAGCCGGATCACGTCCGGCGAATACTCGCGCAGCAGGTCGCGCACGAAGACCATGTTGCCAAGCGACTTGCTCATCTTCTGGCGCTCGCTGTGCACCATGGCCGTGTGCATCCAGTGCTCGACGAACTTCCAGTCTGTCGAGCACTCGCTCTGGCAGATCTCCGCCTCGTGATGGGGGAAGCGCAGATCGTCCCCGCCGCCGTGAACGGTGACGGGGAGGCCGAGGCAGGTCGAGCTCATCGCCGAGCATTCGATGTGCCAGCCCGGCCGGCCGAGACCCCAGGGGCTCTCCCACGTGGGCTCACCCTCCTTCGCTGCTTGCCACAGGATGAAGTCGAGCGGGTCGCGCTTGTTGGGGTCCTCCGGGAAGTTGCCGCGCTCGTTGGCGAGGGCAAGCGCGCTCTCGTACGTGAAGTCGTTCAGCCGCCTGCCGAACTGCGGCGCCTGCTTCACGTCGAAGTACACCGAGCCATTGGACTCGTAGGCGTAACCGTCTGCGCACAACCGCTGGACGATGCCGACCATCTCCGGGATGTAGTCGGTGGCGCGGACGATCGTTGGCTGTTGCCAGTTGAGCCGCCCCATATCCTCGATGAACTTCTGCGATTCGTCGTCGCCCAACTGGCGCCAGCTCTTGCCGACGCGGGCCGAACGGATCAGGATGTCGTCGTCGATGTCGGTGACGTTCTGGACGTAGTTCACCTCCGCGCCCAGGAAGCGCAGGTAGCGCACCAGCAGGTCGAAGCTGACGTAGGTGAACGCGTGGCCAAGGTGCGTCGTATCGTACGGGGTTACGCCGCAGACGTAGACGCGCACGGGCTTCGTGAGATCGATCGGCTCGGCCTGCGACGAAGCGGTGTTGTAGAGTCGGAGTCCCGGAGCGGCGCTCATCCCCGCCTAGATTACAACCAAATCGATCTGTTCGCCAGAAATGCGGACGGGCATGTTACGTGACGCCGTGAGCGGGCGGGTACGAGCGTGATCCATGGCTCCTCTCGCGTGTCAGTCGTCTTCGCCGCGCAGAAACCCGACGGCGGTGGTCAGCAGCTCGTCCTGGTGGTCGCGGTAGTAATCGATGCGGGGGGCCGCAACGAGGCGCGAGCCGGCGATCGCCTCGTGGAGCCGATCTGCGGTGGAAAGCGGGTGGATGGGATCCTCCGGGTGCGCGATAATCAGCGTCGGCGCCGCGATCTCGCCAAAGCGCTCAGCGACTAACGGTGAGCCGAGTAGCAGACCACGGATGGCGGCAACGGACGAGTCAGGGCGGATGCCGAGCATCCACTGACGGATCAACTCACGACGCTCCGGCTCGGTCTCCTCCATTTCCTTGTATGGCGAAAGCTGCATCACGATGTTCGCCGCTTGTTCGACTCCCTGCGACTCGATCAGCGACGCCAGGCCGCCGAAGATTTGCTGGGCCGGGCCGATCGTATCGGCGAGCGGCGGCGGAATGAGCAACAGGAGCGCCTCGACCCGCTCAGGATGCGCGATGGCGAATGTGACGCTCACGCCGGCACCCATCGAGCCGCCGCCGATGATGGCGCGCTCGATGCCCAGGTGGTCGAGCAGGCCGAGCATATCATGCGCGTGCGCCTGCCACGTGTAGTGCGCTTGATCATCGGTGTAGCCGGACTCGCCGTGACCGCGCGCGTCGTACATGACGACACGGAAGCCGTGTTGGGCGAGCCGCTCCATGCCTTCGCCGATCATGTGCGCGCGCTCGATCGAGTTCAGCAGGCCGTGCAGCCATACGACCGGCGGCCCGTCGCCGTCGATGCGGTAGTGGAGTTGAACGCCATTGATCTGTGCGCTAGGCATATCTCGACACTCCGATTCCTACAGGTGCACCGTTAGCCCGCCGTCGACGAAGAGCACCTGGCCGGTAATGTAGCCCGCCGCGTCCGACGCAAGGTAGACGGCAAGCGGTGCGACCTCCTCTGGGTGGCCAGGGCGTTTCATCGGGATGAAGCGCACGGTCTGGTTCGACTCCGGGTTCGGGTCGCCCAGCGCGGCCGAGTCGTCCATCCAGCCGAGCGCGATGGCGTTCACGGTGATGCCTTGCGCCGCCCACTCCTGCGAGAGGGCCCGGGCCAGGTTGAGTATGCCGCCCTGCGCGGCACAGTAAGCGGCGGCGTTGGGCAGGCCGCGCTCGCCCAGAACGGAAGCGACGGTGATGATGCGGCCCTTTGTCGCAGCGTCGTTCTTCAACATCTCTTTGCCGATGGCGCGACAGGCGAAGAACGTGGCGCTCAAGTTCTGGCCGATTACTTTCGCCCACTCGACGTCGCTGATCTTGGTCGCGGGCTTGCCGAGGAAGAGGTCTGGCGCGGTGATGAGCACGTCGATGCCGCCCAGCTCCTTCGCAACCTGGCGCGCCATCACCTGCGCGCCCTGGCCGCTCGACGCGTCGATCGCCTGCTCGAGCGCGGTGCGGCCGGTGTCGCGCACGGCGCGCACGGTCTTGCGCAGCGCCAGCACCTCGTCGGCGTTGGTGGTCACGCTCGTGAGGGCGAGGTCGCAGCCCGCTTCGGCGAGGGCGAGCGCGATCGCGCGCCCGACGCCGGTGGCGGCGCCGACGACGACCGCGCGCTTGCCCGTGAGGTCGAACGCGTCGAGGCTGCGCCTGGCGTTGGGCCACTCAGGGATGGTCATGCGTCCACCGATTCTGTCATTCTGAGCGGAGGGAAGAATCTTTCCTCACCCGAAAAGCCTGCTGCGCTTAGCATGATGGCCATTACCCTTCCACCTCCGGCGCGAAGCCCACGGGCGCGACGCCGCCTGCGAGCCCACCACCGTCGATCACGAAGCTCTGGCCGGTAACGTAGCTCGATGCCTCGGACGCAAGATAGACGGCGAGCGGGCCCAGCTCCCACGCTTCGCCCATACGCTGCACGGGGAAGTAGCGCGCACGCGAGGCCATGAACTGGGCGATCTGCTCGGTCTCAGCGGGACGCTGGGCGACGAAGCCGGGGATGATGCAGTTCGCCCGAATGTTGTGGCGCTGGAGCAGGACCGCCAGCGTCTTCGTGAATGAGATGACGCCCGCCTTCGCCGCGCCGTAGGCGAAGTTCGCCGTGTAGGCGCGCAGCGCCGTCCCCGACGCGAGGTTGATGATCACGCCGCCCCGGCCGCGGTCGATCATCGCCTTCGAGGCGGCGCGGGCGCAGTAGAACGCGCTCGAGAGGTTGACGTCGAGTGTGTCGTGCCAGTCCTCATCGCTCACGTCCCAGAGCTCCTGCGCTTGGGTGAGCGCATCGCCGATACCGGCGTTCGAGAGCATGATGTCGATCGCGCCGAGCTCGTCGACGCAGGCTTTGATCAGCGCATCGCACTGCGACGAGTCGCGCACGTCCGTGGGCACGACGACGGCGCGCCCAGACGGGCGCCCGTCCGGGCGCCGCCCCAGCGCGCGCACGGCCTCCGCCGTCGCCTCGATCTGCTTGGCCGTACGGGCGGCGCAGACGACATCAGCGCCTGCCTCGGCGAGGGCGAGCGCCATCTGCTGGCCCAGCCCGCGTCCGGCGCCGGTCACCACCGCCGCCTTTCCATCGAGACGAAATCGCTCTAGCACCATGCGGCGGGTATTCTAG
>JBAROU010000174.1:0-1603 GCA_049642385.1 Dehalococcoidia bacterium
AGTCTTACCTTACTTCTTGCTCGCGGCTGCCTTGCGGTTCTGCGTCCGCTCGAGCTGCTTGCCGACGAGCACGAGCTGTCGGGCCCGCTCCCGCGAGAGCCCGCCAAGCGCATCGCCGATCTCGCGGAGCTTCAGGCCTTCGCGCCGCATGCGCAGCGCGTCCTTGGCCTTTGCCCGCACCTCCGGCCCCGTCCTTGCCGCCGATAGTCCTCGCGCCATAGTTCACTGCCCTCCACTACCCGCAGGCGCTGCGGCCTCTATGGCGTGGCCGCGCACCCGTTCGTACGCTTCTTCCTGGTCCCGTAGCTCCAGGTCGTAGATCTGGCGGTACAGGCCGTCCTCTTCGATCAGCTCCGCGTGCCGTCCGCGTTCGACGATCCGGCCATCCCTCAGTACGAGGATCTGGCCGGCCGCTTTGACCGTGCGCAGCCGCTGCGCGATGACGAAGGTGGTCCGGCCTTGCATCAACTCCGCCAAAGCCTGTTGTATCAGGTACTCGGTCTCCATGTCTACGCTAGATGTGGAATCATCGAAAATTAGCACCTTCGGGTCGCGTAGCAGCGTGCGGGCGATGGCGATGCGCTGTCGCTGGCCACCCGCAAGGGTGATGCCACGTTCGCCAACCCAGGTGTCGTAGCCGTCCGGGAGATTGCCAATGAAGTCGTCAATGCGGGCGATCTTGGCCACTCGTTCGATATCTGCCCGCGAAGCGTCGACCATCCCGTAAGCGATGTTCTCTTCGATGGTAGCCGAGAAGAGAAACACGTCCTGCTGGACGATGCCGATCGCTTCCCGCAGGGAGGCCAGCGTGCCGTCGCGGATGTCGACGCCGTCGATGGTGATGCGGCCGCCGGTGGCGTCGTAGAAGCGCGGCAGCAGGTTGACTACGGTGCTCTTGCCGGAGCCGGTCGGGCCCAGCAGCGCGACCACTTCGCCCGGCCGAGCGTCGATGTCGATCTCGCGCAGCACCGGGCTAATGGCGTCGTAGGCGAACGACACCTGCTCGAAGCGGACGTGGCCGCGGACGTTGTCGAACGCGACGGCGTTGGGCTTCTCTTTGACCGCGGATTCAGCGTCGAGGATGTCGTAGATGCGGTCGCCGGAAGACTGGGCGCGGGCGAACAACATGACGATCCAGCCCAAGCTTCGCACCGGAAGCTGCAACATGGTCAGATACAGTGCGAACTCGGCCAGGCCGCCCTCCGTGAGCGAGCCGTTCTTGATTTCGATCGCACCCACCCAGGTGACGACGACCATCGAGAGCATCCAGATGCTGGTGAGCATCGGCGTGTTGAAGGCCTGAATGCGGTTGCTCTTGTAGCTCTGCTCGAAGAGGTCTTGCGCTTCGCGGGCGAACTTCTCGTTCTCCTGGTCTTCGCGCGCGAACGCCTTGACCACGCGCATGCCGGAGAGGTTTTCTTGGAGCACCGTGCCCATGCGTCCCTGCAGGTCCTGCACCCGCAACCAGATGGGACGCAGCGACATCGTGACCTGGATAGAGCGAATCGCCACTATTGGCAGGAACACCCAGGAGATGAGCGCCAGTAGCCAGTTCTCCAGCAGCATTCGGGTGAGGATCGGCGCCACGAGCATGATCACGTAC
>JBAROU010000175.1:0-24812 GCA_049642385.1 Dehalococcoidia bacterium
GGTGATGAGGCCGTCGTTCACAACCTGCAACGCTTCGCCGGCGAGGGAGCGGCCGGGGGCGCCCGGACGGGCGCCCGTCGGGGCGAACTCCTTGGTCACGGCGACGAACCATTGCTCGCTGAGCCGCGGCTCGACGACGGTATGGCAGCGATCGCAGTGGCCGACGCTGTGCGCGTAAGGTTCGGTCTTTACGAGGAAGCCCTGCTGTTCGAGATCGCGCACGATCGCGTCGCGGCAAGCGAAGCGATCCATGCCCGCGTAGGGCCCGGCTTCGTCGTTCATCGTGCCGTCCGGCGCGATGGCGTTCACCGTCTCGAGTTGTTGGCGCTGGCCGATTTCGAAGTCGGTGACGTCGTGGCCGGGCGTGACTTTGAGCGCGCCAGTGCCGAACTCGGCTTCGATCGCCTCGTCGGCGACGATGGGCAGCTCGCGCCCGATGATCGGAAGGAGCGCACGCCAGCCGATGATCGCGCGGTAACGTTCGTCGTCGGGATGGACAGCGACGCCAGTGTCGGCAACGATCGTTTCGGGCCGGGTCGTGGCGATGGTGATGTACTCGTCGGTCGCCTTGCCGTCGTCGCCGATCAGTGGGTAGCGGACGTGCCAGAGGAAGCCTTCCTCCTCCTGGTGATCGACCTCGAGGTCGGAGATGGCGGTCTGACAGCCGGGGCACCAGTTGATCATGCGCTCGCCGCGATAGATGAGACCTTTCTGGTAGAGGTTGTAGAACATGGCGCGGACGGCGCGGGCCGGGCCGGGGTCCATGGTGAACATCTCGCGCGTCCAGTCCGCGGACGCGCCGAGGCGCTTGTGCTGATCGAAGATGCGCACGCGGCTGTTGTTAACGAATGTCCAGACGCGTTCGAGAAACGCTTCACGCCCAATGTCGAAGCGCGTCTTCCCTTCTTTGGCCAGCTCGCGCTCGATCAGGGTGTGGACGGCGATGGCAGCGTGGTCGACACCGGGGAGCCAGAGTGTGGGCGCGCCCTGCATGCGATGCCAGCGCACCAGGATGTCCTCGACGGTGTCCGTGAGGGCGTGGCCCAGGTGGAGCTCGCCGGTGAGGTTTGGGGGCGGCATGATCACAACGAAGGGGTCGACGTGGCCATCCACGCCCGGGCGCGCGGGGACGGCCTTGAAGTAGCCGCCGTCCTCCCACATGCGATAGATGCGCCCTTCGACGGCGGCGGGATCGTACGCTTTGGGCATTGCGTTGGCGGGTTCGGCGTCAGTCGTCATGGCATGACCTCACAAGCTGGCGACCTGAAGGTCGCCGCTACGGCGATACGGTTCGGCCCCGATTGCTCGGGGCCGGTCAGCCTTCGCATCGAATGCTGGGCCCCTCATCGCTCGCGCGCTACTACTACGCCGTCTACGACGTCGGCTACGTCTACTACGTCGGTCGAAGCAAGATAGCGGGCACGGCGGTGCGCCGCGGCTTCGAGCTCGGAGATCTGGGCGAGCGCCTTGCGCGTGTCAGACGCGACGCGGGCGGGGTCGCTCTGGTTGACGCGGTACTTGAAGAGCCAGTAGGTAAACTCGCGGAGCTCTGAGTACGCCATGTCGTCGCCCGCGGGCAGTGAACGCTCATGGCGGAATGCGGCAAGCATCTCGTCGCGGTTCTTGCCATACAGCTGCTCAAACACCCTGTGCTCCACGCTGACCTCGTTACGGCGCCAGACGCAGCTCCGGTGGTCCTTGAGCACCTCTTCCTCAGCCACGAGCTGGAGCGCTTCTTCGACGGCGATGCCGTAGAGGTAGTTCAGGTGGGCTCGGTGCTTGGCGTCACCGATCGCGTGCTTGAACTCGTCCGCATCGATCTCGCGCGGGAGGCGGCCGAAGAAGAGAAGCTGCTCGCGCTCATCGGGCGGGATGGCACCGTCGGCGACGGCGCAGAGCCGCTCAGCTAGCAGCAGCCAGTCGAACGCCTCGCCGCCGACGAGATAGCGGTAGGAGCGGCCATCAACCTCCTCCTCAGCGACCTCCCAGCCAGCGATAGCCTCGAGCATTGCGGCGAGCCAGTCGCCACCGTCGTCGAGGGCGCGCTGGAAGCCTGCGAGCGCTTCGTTCTCACGCGCGAGGCACGCCTGGTAGGCGGGTGACGCGACGAAGTCGGCGAGGACGGTCTTGTGGCGATAGGCGATGGCCATGCCGTCCAGCTCGTGGGGGTGGAAGAAGCCGAGCGCCTGGCCTTCGCCGACGAGCATATCATCGACGGCGCGATCGGTGTTCGCGTAGTAGAAGTGCGTTTCGAAACGCATGCCGTTCTCCAGCTCTTCTTTATACACGTCGAACGACTTGATCTCCCCGAGGACGATGCCCGTCTCCTCCTCGACCTCGCGGCGCGCGGCCTGCTCGGGCGTCTCGCCCTTCGCGGCGTTGCCGCCGGTGATGCCCCAGTGGTTGGGGTAGAGAATCTCGGGATTATCGTCGCGGAGCTGGAGAAGGATGCGCCCATCGCGGTCGATGAGGATGACACCTGCGGAGAGCAGGAACTTCTTTGTGCTCGCGCGGGCGGGCATCAGGCGGCCGTCCCGTGACACTTTTTGTACTTCTTGCCGCTGCCGCAGGGGCACGGCTCGTTGCGGCCCACCTTGCGCGCCTTGGCCGCGGCGAGCGCGGGGCTGGGGCTGGTGACCGCTCCGGCCATCTGCACGCCGCCTTCGGTTGCGACGCCGGCGCCCACGGGCTCACGCGCCGCCGGCCCATCGCCAGCGGCCTCGGCGCCACGGCCGGCCTTCGTCGCGCGCGGCGGCGGCGCGGTCGGCTGGCGGGTGATTTCGACGTGGAAGATCGAGTGGGTGACCTGGCGGCGAATGTTGGCGAGGAGCTGTCCCCACATGTCGTGGGCTTCCTTCTTGTACGCGACGAGCGGGTCATTCTGGCCGTAGGCGCGCAGGCCGATACCCTGGCGCATTTCGTCCATGGCGGTGAGGTGCTCCACCCAGAGGCTATCGACCGTGCGCAGGAGGAGCATCCGCTCCACGGTGCGCATCGCTTCCACGCCGATCTGCTGCTCGCGGCTGGCGTAGGACTCTTCGATGTGCGTGAGGAGTTTGTCCAGGATCTCCTCCTCGTGCAGCTCTTCGAACGTGCGCAGGGTGAAAGACGACGGCAGCTTGACGATGGTGTTCAGCTCGGCGAGCAGCGTGTCGAGGTCCCACTGGTCCGGGTAACGTTCGGGAGCGTGCAGCTCGACGAGTTCTGTGATCTCCTCCTGCACCATGGTGAGGATGTTCGAGCGCAGGTCCGCGCCCTCGAGCGCTTTCTGGCGCTCTTTGTAGATCACATCGCGATGTGTGTTCATGACGTCGTCATAGTCGACCAGATGCTTGCGGATGTCGAAGTTGTGACCCTCCACCTTCGACTGGGCGGACTCGATTGACTTGGAGACCATGTTGCTCTCGATCGGCACGTCTTCCTCCATGCCCAGCTTGCCGAGCATGTTGCCGAGCCAGTCGGGTGCAAAACGGCGCATGATGTCGTCTTCGAGCGAGACGAAGAAGCGAGAGCTGCCGGGGTCGCCCTGGCGCCCGGCGCGACCACGAAGCTGGTTGTCGATGCGGCGCGCTTCGTGGCGCTCGGTGCCAACGATGTGGAGCCCACCGGCTTCGATCACCTGGTCGTGCTCGCGCTGCCAGTCTTCTTGCGAGCGGTGACCATCCGCCTTGCCGCCGAGCACGATGTCAGTACCACGGCCGGCCATGTTCGTCGCGATGGTGACGGCAGCGAGGCGGCCGGCTTCGGCGATGATGCCGGCCTCCTTTTCGTGAAACTTGGCGTTGAGGACCTCATGCTTGATGCCCTTACGCCGAAGCAACTCCGAGATGTACTCCGATTTCTCGATCGAAATCGTGCCGACGAGGACGGGCTGCCCGCTCTCGTGCATCTCCTCGATCTCTTCGACGACGGCGTCGAATTTGGCGCGCTCGTTGCGGTAGATGAGGTCGGTCTGGTCGTCGCGCACCATGGGCTGATTGGTGGGGATGATGATGACTTCCAGTTTGTAGATCTTGAAGAACTCCTCAGCCTCGGTGACGGCGGTACCGGTCATGCCGGCGAGCTTGTCGTAGATGCGGAAGTAGTTCTGGAGGGTGATGGTGGCATAGGTGAGGGACTCCTGCTGGATCTTGACGCCCTCCTTCGCCTCGACGGCCTGGTGGAGCCCGTCTGACCAGCGCCGACCGGGCATGAGACGGCCGGTGAACTCGTCGACGATGATCACCTCGCCGTCTTTGACGACGTAGTGGTGGTCGCGATGGAAGACCACCTGCGCCCGGAGGGCCGCGTCCAGGTAGCGGGTGAGGCGATAGTTCTCCGGCGCGTAGATGTTGTCCACGCCGATCCCTCGCTCCACCTTCCCCATGCCTTCCTCTGTGAGGCTGACCGAACGCTGCTTCAGGTCGACCGTGAAGTCGGCCTCTTCCTGAAGGCGTGGCACCAGGCGCGCGAACGTGCGATAGGTCTCGGTGCTCTCTTTCGCCGGGCCGCTGATGATGAGCGGCGTGCGCGCTTCGTCGATCAGGATGTTGTCCACTTCGTCGACGATGGCGTAGTGCAGCTCGCGTTGCACCATGCGCGAATAGTCGGGGGCCATGTTGTCGCGCAGATAGTCGAAGCCGAACTCGTGGTTGGTGCCGCAGGTGATGTCGGCCTGGTATGCCTCGCGGCGAGTGCAGGGCGCCAGGTGCTCCATGTTCTCGGCTTCGCTCACCTTCTCCGTGACGTAGAGGTACGAAGCGTCGTGCTGGAGCACGCCTACGGTGAGCCCCAGGTTGTCGTAGATCGGGCCGTTCCACTGTGCATCGCGCTTGGCGAGGTAGTCGTTCACGGTGACGAGATGCGTGCCCTTGCCTTCGAGCGCGTTGAGATACAACGGCAGTGAGGCGACCAGCGTCTTGCCTTCGCCGGTCTTCATCTCGGCGATCTTGCCCTGGTGAAGCGACAGCCCACCGATCAACTGGACGTCGAAGGGGCGCAGGCCGATGTAACGGCGCGCAGCCTCGCGAACGACGGCGAACGCCTCCGGCAGCAGATCATCGAGCGTCTCACCGGAGGCGAGGCGCGAGCGGAATTCGACCGTCTTGCCGCGCAGCTCGTCGTCGGAGAGCGCTTGCATTGCGGGCTCGAGGTTGTTGATCTGGTCGATAACGGGATCGAGCTTGCGCAGCTCCTTCTCGTTGGAGTCGCCAAGTGCGCCGAAGAGTTTACCTAGCATGGTGCTGTCGTAATCCTAACGTGGCTGTCGATAGCCGGCGACCTACGCCAGCGCTCGATCGCGCTCCTCCATCTGGAACAACGAGCCGACGGAGCTGCCGGTGTGGATGCGGCTGATCGCCTCGCCCAGCAGCGGGGCGATGCTGAGCGTGCGGAGCTGCGGGAACTGCTTCTCCGGCGGTAGGGGGATGGTATCAGTGACAACCAGCTCCTGAATAGAGCTCTCTCCGATAATTCTGGGCGCTTGGCCAGAGAGAATGCCGTGCGTGACCCCAGCGAAGACGGCCGTCGCACCGCGAGCGCGCAACAGAGCAGCACCTTCCACCATCGTGCCCCCGCTGAGGATTTCGTCATCAATGAGGATGGCCTGGCGTCCGTCGACATCGCCGATCACGTTCAGCGCTTCTGCCTGCTCATTGTTTGAAACGCGCCGCTTCTCAATGATGGCTAGCGGCGCCTTCAGCGTTTGCGCCACGTTGCGACCGCGCTTAGAGGCGCCTTCATCAGCAGCCACGACGACAGTCTCACTCAACTCTTTCTCCTGGAAGTATCGGCTGATCATGTAGAGCGCCGTCAGCTCATCCACCGGAATATTGAAGAAGCCCTGGATCTGGCCGGCGTGCAGGTCCACGGTGAGCATGCGGTCGGCGCCCGCAGTTTCGATCAGGTTGGCCAGTAGACGGGCGGTGATCGGGACCCGCGGCTGGTCCTTCTTATCGCTGCGGCCGTAGGCGTAATACGGCACTACTGCCGTTACTCGTCCGGCCGACGCTCGCTTCGCCGCGTCGATCATGATCAGCAGCTCCATGATCCGAGTATTGACCGGGGACGCCATCGGCTGGACGATGAACACATCGCGCGCCCGCACGTTCTGCTGGATCTGGACAAAGATGTTCTCGTTACTGAACTCGAACACCTCGCACTGGCCTAGCGGCAGCTCCAGGTAGTTGCAGATAGACTGCGCGAGCTCCGGGTGCGCGTTGCCACTGAAGATCAGCAACTCTTCGTTGACCTGGCCATCCATCGGCATACCTCCCTACGCTGCCCAGCCGACCGGCCGTTCCGCGCCCGTAGCGAGTACGGGCCGGGCGAGGACCCAACGTCCTGACCGGCCCATGGCCACGCCTGAGCGCATGTCTGGTAAACCATGTCAACTATAACACACGGCCCCCTTTCGCTCGAACCTAGCGGCGCTTGTCAAGGTCGGTTGTAGTAGTCGTACACCGCCCGCGAGATGCGGGCGATGGGGGTAGCGCCATCGTCGTCGAAGCCGTAGTCGGTGAGGACAGCGATGGCGTAGGTGGCGGCGGGCGAGAAGACGATGCCGACGTCGTGCGTGGCGTTCGACCAGTTGCCCGTCTTGTGGGCCACCTTCGTCCCCGGCGGCACACCAGCGAGAATCCGGTCGGCGAACGATTCGGTCGCGAGAAGGCCGATCATCTGGTTGCTCGCCGCGGTGCTGACGGCCTTGCGCCGGCCGATCGCCTCGAGCAGGAGCGCCATCTCGCGCGCGTTCGTGGGCAGCGATCCACCGCCAGCGAACTGCGTGACAGTAAGGCCGAGGCTCTGGAGCGCGACCTCGACGTTGCCCGGCCCAACGCGGTCGAGCAGGAGGTTGGCGGCGGTGTTGTCGCTGATGCGGATCATCGACTGCACGGCCTGGCCAACGGTGACCTGGGAGCAGGCAGCGATCTCCCCTGGGTTGATGCCACGCTGCACGTAGTAGTCGGAGACGATGTAGCGCTCGGTGAAATCGAGCGTGCCAGCGTCGCGCTGGTGGAACACCTCCAGCAGCACCCAGGTCTTGAACAGGCTCGCCGAGTAGAACTCGCGGTCGGGCGCGATCATGACGCCGTGGCCATCGGCGAGGTTTTTCACGACAACAGCGACGTGCGGCAGTTCCTGCTGCCCGATTGTCCGGCGGACGATCTGGTCCAACTGCTGGTCCTTGGTGAAGGGCAATGGCTGGTACGGCAGGAGCGCGGGCGACGGACCCTTCCAGCGGATCTGGAGCGGCTCGCCGGGATCAGGCTCGAACGGGGCGCCGCCGGGGTATGGATCGGGGCAGACCGGCTCCGGTGGCTTGATCGAAGCGGCGTCCGTCGGCGCGGGCGTGGACGATTCGACCGGCGTTACGATCGGCGCGGGCGGGAGCGGCGTGGAGGTAGGAGTAACAAGCGCGGTTGTGCTGGGCGTCGCTTCGGGGGCGGAGTCACCGCCGCCGCAGGCGAGCAGCAGCGCCGCGGCGCAGAGCAAGCACGCGGCGATGAGCGAGCGACCGGTCAGACGACGTCGCGGCCTTTCCATTCGATGAGCATCCGGCGCGTCATGCCGAGGGCCGTGGTAACGGCGCGCCGCTTCACAGCCTCGCGGCTTTGCGCGAACTGATAGCTAATGGTCTGCGGCACACCAAAGTCGGCTTCGAGGCCGATATGCACCGTGCCGGGCGGCTTGTCGTCCTGCGGGTCGGGCCCGGCGACGCCGGTGATGCCGATACCGATATCGGCGCCGAGGCGCTGGCGGGCAGCGCGCGCCATGTCTCGCGCGCATTCGCCGCTAATCACGCCGTGTTGGGCGATGATCTCCTCGCTCACGCCCCAGGCGATCTTCATCTCGGTCGCATAGGCGACCATGCCGCCGCGAAAGTAGTCGGAGCTGCCGGGCACGTTCGTAATCGTGTGGGCGAGCAGGCCGCCCGTGCACGACTCCATCGTCGCGAGCGTGAGGCTGTGCTGGCGCAGCAGGTCACCGACAGCGCTCTCGAGCGTATCGTCGTCGGCACCCCAGACGATCGGGCCAAGCAGGCGACGCACCTCTTGCTCGACCGGCTCGATGAGCAGGCGCGCCTCCTCCTTCGTTGCGGCCTTGGCCGCGATGCGCAGGTGAACGCCATCGGCGCGCGCGTACACGCCGATCGTGGGGTTGTCCGACTTGAGGAGCGGGCTGAGCAGCTCGTCGACATGGCCTTCGCCCATGCCGGCGGTCTTCAGCGTGCGCGCGACGAGTACGGCGCCCGGACGCCGGCGTTCGAGCTCCGGCGCGACCTCGTGCTCCCACATGCGCTGCATCTCGACCGGTGGGCCGGGCATGGCGACGATCACCTTGCCATCGCGCTCAACCCACCAGCCGGGGGCGGTGCCGCGCGGGTTGGGCAGAGCCCGCGCGGAAGCGACGAGCGTCGCCTGCTTCACGTTGCGCTCCGGCATGTTGGCGCCGCGGCCGGCGAAGAAGTCGCGCAGCTGCTGTTCGAGGGCGGCGTCAACGCGCAGCTCTTCACCCAGCACGCGGCCGATCGCCTCGCGCGTGAGATCGTCTTCTGTGGGGCCGAGGCCACCTGTCGTTATGACAAGATCGGACCGATTGCGAGCGCGCTCGACAGTTTCGCTCAAACGTTCGATGTTGTCACCGACTTTTGAGATGTAGTAGACGTCGATACCCAGCGCTGGAAGCTGGGCGGCGAGGTACTGGGCGTTGGTATCGAGGATTTCTCCTAGGAGGATCTCCGTACCGATCGATACGATTTCGGCTTTCATGGGCGAGGGCAGGGTAGGCTACGCCATCTGGGTGGTCAAGGGGGGAGTAGCCTCTTAAAGGGATCGTTCCGATACATACATGTACGGAACGGAGTAAGAAATTGCCGGAAGCGGAAACGTTTGACCTGATTCGGGCCAAGCGCCGGGAGCAAGTGCCCCAGGCGCTAGCACGCCTTGTTGTGATTGGCCTGTTTATCGTCCTCTGGGTCAACTTGTGGGTGGCGCGCATCCCCATGCCGGCACCGTTCCTCCTGGTGCTAGTGGCCGAGGCGTGCTTCTTCGTTTGCTACTGGCGCGCCATCCACGTGTTGCGCAGCCTCCGCGCGCTGGACGCCGCACAGAACCTGATGCTGGTCGCGGAGATCGTGTTCCACACAACGATCGTTTACTTCCTAGGAAGCGTTTCGTGGTTGGGGCCGTTCGCCTACGTGTTCGGCATGATCTTCGCGAACACGTTCCTGGGCATGCGGCGGGGGCTGCTCTACACAGTGGGCGCTACCACCGCATTCGCGGCGCTGGTCATGCTGGAGGCGAACGGCGTCGTGCCACACTACGTGTACATGGACCAAGGGCCGCTCCGCTACACGGACCCGCAGTTCGTTGCCACGACGATCGTCGGAGGCTTTGGTGTTTTTCTGAGCATCTACGTGTGGGTGAACTGGGTGGGCAGCGAGCTGCGCCACGAGCGCGATGCAGCCGTGAAGGCTCAGGAAGGCCTGCTCGAGGCGCGAGCGGCGCTCCAGCAGACGAACGAGGAGCTGGAGCAACGCGTCGCCGATCGCACGAGGGACCTCGAGCTGGCGAACGCAGCGCTCCGGCAGAGCGAAGAACGTCTGCGCACCGTAATATCGAACGCACCGGTCATCCTCTTCGCAAGCAACGCACACGGCATCTTCACCGTGTCCGAGGGGCAAGGACTGGAGGCGCTGGGCCTCGAACCTGGCCAGGTGATCGGACGTTCCGCGTTCGACCTATTCCGGAACAACCCAGCGGTCTGCGACAACGTGCGTAGAGTGCTGGCGGGAGAAGCGTTTACCGCGGAGATTGAGATCAGGGGGCTGTGCTTCGAGGCACATCACGCCCCGGTCAGGGATGAACACGGCAACGTCGTCGGCATGATCGGCGTCGCAAGTGACGTGACGGAGCGCAAGCGCACGGAAGACGCGCTGCGCGAGAGCGAGGAGCGACTCCGGACCGTCGTATCCAATGCGCCGGTTGTGCTTTTTGCCGTTGACTCAGAGGGCATCTTTACCCTCTCGGAAGGTAAGGGCCTGGAGGCGTTAGGGCTGAAGCCGGGAGAAGTCGTTGGGAGCTCTGTATACGAAATGTATCGAGATGCGCCGGAGATCTGTAACAACATCCGGCGCGCGCTTGGAGGCGAGGCGTTCACCGCCGCTGTCGCGATTTCAGGATTGGGCTACGAGACACATCATGCGCCAGTGAGGGATCGGCAAGGCAACGTGATCGGCATGATCGGTGTCGCAAGTGACGTGACGGAGCGCATGAAAGCGGAACGCGAACTCCGTGCACGGGAGGCGCGCAACCGCGCGCTGCTCGAAGCGATTCCGGACATGATCGTCCGGATCCGCAAGGACGGCACCGTCCTCGACTTCAAGCCGCAGCACGACGTCGAGCTATCAATCGATGACCCTATTGGCAGAAACATCTATGAATTCTTGCTCGGTGAAGTCGGCGCCGGCGCGAAGGAACACATCGAGCGAGCGCTGGAGACGCACGTGTCTCAGCTGTATGAGTTTCCGCTCGACGGGGCTCATGATGAGGAACGGCATCGCGAGGCGCGCATCGTCGCGTGCGCGGACGATGAGGTCCTCGCGCTTGTGCGCGACGTGACCGAGCGCAAACGCACGGAAGAGGCGCTGCTGGAGAGCGAGGCGAAGTTCCGCACGTTGGCTGAGACGGCTGCGACAGCGGTGTTCGTCTTTCAGGACACCACGATACGTTATGTGAATCCGGCGGGCGAAGCGCAGACGGGCTATTCGGAGGAAGAGCTGCTCACGATGGACTTCTGGGAAGTCATTCATCCCGAGCATCGCCAGCTGGTCAAGCAGCGCGGCCTCGCGCGACAGGCTGGAGACGATGTCCCTAGTGGCTATGAAGTGAAATTGCTTACGAAGGACGGCGAAGAGCGTTGGGTGGAATTCACGGCGGGTGTGATTGAGTATCAGGGACAGCCGGCGGTGGTGGGCACGGCGTTCGACATCACGGAGCGCAAGCGCATTGAGGAGGCGCTGCGCGAGCAAGCGCTGCGCGACCCGCTTACGGGCGTGCTCAACCACGCCGCGATTGTCCAGGAGCTACGCGCGGTGCTCGACTCGGGCGCTGACGGCGTATCGCACGTCATTGTTATGGCTGACGTGGACGGGCTGAAAGCAATCAATGACATCTACGGTCATCAGATGGGCGACGAGGCGTTGACACTCGTCGCGAGGGTGCTCCAACAGGACGACGCGATCGTCGGGCGCTACGGTGGCGATGAGTTCGTTGCGGTCCTGCGCGAGCACGACCGCGCTAGCGCAGACCGCTATCGGGCAACCGTGCTGGACAGGCTCGCCAACGCGCGCCTCATCGATCCAGAGACGAGCGCGGAAATACCGATCATCGTGAGCCTGGGCTACGCGATTCACCCAGCCGATGCCCGCACGGTCCACGATCTGATCCAGGTATCCGACAATGCAATGTACGCTGCGAAGCGCCAACGGCCTACGCACGGCCGCGACCCAACGTTCGTTCGGCCGCTGGGAACAGACCGCGCAGCCGAGCTCGTCGGCCAGCTCGTGCCGCTGCTGACCGCGCCGGGCGACGTGAACGACAAGCTGAAGCTCGTCGCGCAGCGGCTCTCCGTCGGCGCGGGCTACGATGCCGTGACCTTCTCCATGTTCGCCCCCTTGCCGGGACAACCGCTGGCCGAGAACACGTTTGCGCGCGCGCCGGAGGAGCTCGTCGAGGCGTGGCACACCGTGCAAGACGATCCGGCTCTCGATTCGGAGGAGGCGCACCCGGTACGCCAGCTTTTGGAGCGCACGAAACGTCCTCTAATTCTCGACGATCCGTGGAACGATGACCGGCTCTGGGAGTCACAACGGGGGATTTTGCGCGCAGCGGAGTTGCGCTCGGCACTGGTCGCCCCGCTGGTTTGGGAAGACGACGTTGTCGGCTTAATCGGCGTGGCGAGCAAGCGGGAGCACGCGTTCGGGCCTTCGGACGCGCAGTTCCTGGCGGCGGTGGCCAGTCAGGTGACGGCGATTATCCGCATGGCGACACTGCTGGATGGCCTGCAAGACACCTCGAGCCGGCTCCAGCTAGCCCGGGAAGAGACAGTCCTCCTGCTCGCTGCGGCCGCTGAGGCGCACGACCAGACCACGGGCCGCCATCTGCGCAACCTGCACGAACTGACAGAGACCCTCGCCCTCGAACTGGGCCACAGCGAACTGGCGGCCCGCGAGATGGGTATCGCCGCTGTGTTGCACGACATTGGGAAGCTGCGAGTGCCGGAGTCTGTCCTGGCGCGGCCGGGCAAGCTGGCGGACGAGGAGTGGGAGCTGATGAAGCACCACACGACGTGGGGCGCCAACTTCCTGGACGGCCACACCGGATTCGAGCTGGCGGCGATCATCGCCCGCTCCCACCACGAGCGTTGGGACGGCGCTGGTTATCCGGATGGTCTGGCAGCCGAAGCGATACCGGACGCGGCCACGATTGTCGCCGTGGCCGACGCGTTCGACGCGATGACGAGCGACCGGCCCTATCGGAAGGCGCGCTCTGTAGCGGCGGCGATCCGCGAGATCGAGGCGAATGCGGGCGAGCAGTTTAGCCCGAAAGTCGTCGACGCCCTGAAGCGACTCCATCGACAGCAGCGGCTCCAGTTCGCGCAAGACGAAGCAGACATCAGCGCAGCTTAGCCCGACTCCCCCGATACAAGCGCCAGCGCGCCATCCGCTCGCCGCTCCAGGCGTGGGACAACGGTGAAACGATCGCGCTGCGCACAGAAGTCCAGGTCGCGGGCGAGACCAAGGGCGATGAGCGACGCGCCGTGGTCCGCCTCACGAAACGCGACGTTGGCCGACCCACGATACGATCGATAGAGCCGCCGGGCCGCAACGGCACCGTTCCACAACATCGGTCGTTCGCCTTGGTGCGCGAGCATCACGTCGACGATGGCGCCGGCGCAGAAGGTGTCTTCGAGGCTGAAGTAGCGCGCGCCGTTGCGACCGGAGCAAAGCAAAACCACGTCGAGGTCGCGCACGGCGGCTTCGCGCAGGGCGACCCGAGCGACGGCACGCAGGTTGACCAGCGCGCCTGTGAGTAGGACTGGACACTCGGCGGCGCGGACGAGGGCGCGTGTGCCGTTCGTCGTCGCGAGGATGGCGCGCCGTCCGCTGAGGTCGAGCGCGTCGAACTCAGTCGGAGAGTTTCCGTGGTCGAAGCCGGGCGGCGCCAGGCTGTGCTCCTCCCCGCAGAGGAGGTGGCCGGGGCGGTTCGAGGCAAGCTGGCGCGCGTCCTCGACCGTTTCGGCCACCAGCAGCTCCTGGAGACCGCGCCCGAACATCGTCGCCGCGGTCGAGGTAGCACGCAGGACATCGATGACGACGCAGAGCTTGCGCTCCGGGTGGGTCAGGAGGGCGGGAGTGAAGGCGACTTCGATTCGCATGCTGGCGCCAGCTTCTAGCGGGTGCTTCGCTTGACTGGGTTTCGAAGGCAAGGATACCATCGAGCAGGCAGTAGAGCCTGAGGCCGCATGACCTTTCGCCAAAAGCTCGAGCGCGCAGCGCACACTAACGGTAGCCTGCTCTGCGTCGGGCTCGACCCAGACCCCGACCGGCTCCCCGCCACGGCGGACAAGCCCGCCACGGCGGGCGGCGTTGCACCCTTCCTCCGCGCCATCATTGAGGCGACCAGCGATCTCGTCTGCGCCTACAAGCCGAACCTGGCGTTCTACGAGCAGCTGGGCGAGGCGGGACAGATCGCGTTGCGCGAGGTTCTCGCCGCGATCCCCGAACATATCCCGGTCATCGGCGACGCCAAGCGCGGGGACGTGCCGCACACCGCGCGCGCCTACGCCCGCGCCCTGTTCGACCAGCTTGGCTTCGACGCGGTCACCGTGAACCCCTACCTGGGCGGCGACGCCGTCGAGCCGTTCATCGAACGCGACGACCGGGCGGCGCTCATTGTGTGCCGCACATCGAACCCGGCCGCGCGCGACCTGCAAGACCTACCGGTCGGCGCCGACGCGCGGCCGCTGTACGAAATCGTTGCGGAGCGAGCGCTCGGGTGGAACACTCCCCAAAGCGGGCAGGCGCGCGGCAACGTCGGCCTCGTCGTCGGAGCGACGTACCCCGAAGAGATGCGCCGCTTGCGGGAGCTGTGCCCCAACATGCTGTTCCTGGTCCCCGGCCTGGGGCCGCAACAAGGCGAGTTGGAAGCGTCGCTCGCCGCCGGGCTCGACGCGAACGGCGGTGGGCTGATCCTGAACGCCTCGCGGACGGTGCTCTACGCTTCGTCGGGCGCCGACTTCGCGCAGGCAGCGCGGCGGGAGGCCGAGAGCCTGCGCGCCGCGATCGAAGGGCAGCGCCAGGCCTTACGGGCGGGCGCACAGGTTTAGCATGCCGCTGGAGTTCCGGATGGGCGACGTGGTTCGACTACGGAAGCCCCACCCCTGCGGCGGGTTCGATTGGGAGATCGTGCGCCTCGGCGCGGACATCGGGCTCCGTTGTGAGAACTGCCACCGACGCCTGCTGCTGGAGCGGCGAACGCTGGAGCGGCGGCTCAAGACCTTCGTCTCGCGCGGCGAACCGACAGACCCCGAGAAAGAGCGTTTGATCTTCCGCGAAGACGAGGTGGAAGCGTGACCACCGGCGGCCTGGCGAGCACGCTCCGTTCGCGCTTTAGCTGGCAAACGATCACGGGCAACACGTCGATCCTCCAGGAGGACGGCTTCCGCCGGCTGTGGATCGCCCGGCTGCTCTCCAACACCGGCGTGAACGCTGTGCTCTTCACGCTGCTCGTGCTCGCTGTGGGCGAGGGCGGCGGCTCGAGCATCAAGAGCGCGCTGTTCATCACCGCCTACTTGCTGCCGACCGCGCTGCTCGCGACGGTATCGGGCGTACTCGTGGACCGGATGCCGAAGAACATCGTGCTGATGTTGGTGAGCGTGGCGCGGCTGGTCTTTATGCTGATCTTGCTCATGTCCAGCGCGGAGCTCTGGACGATCTACATCATCGCGTTGCTCATGGCGACAACGGCGCAGTTCTCGGCGCCGGCGGAGGCGGCGGCGCTGCCGCAGGTGGTGCGGCCTGACCAGTTCACCGTCGCGAACTCCGTCAACAATCTGGGCGGGTTGCTGAGCCAGATCATCGGCTTCGCGGTGCTGCCACCATTGTTCCTGAACCTGGACTTTATCGGCACGCGACCGCTGTTCTTCATCGCGGCCGGGTTGTTCGGCGGGGCGGCAGCGTTCTTCTTTAGCATCCGGAGCCTTAGCACGAGTGTGGTCGACATCGACAGCACCATCGACGCGCTGCGCGAGATGCGCAAGGAGTTCGCACAGGGTTGGGATACGCTGAAGCGCGACCAGTGGGCGTACATGAGCGTGATCATCTTCGTCCTGGCGAGCACGTCGACGTTGGTGGGGGTGACGCTGATGCCGCGCTTCGTGGAGGACGCGCTGGGCATACCGGTGCGAAACGCGATTTTCGTCTTCCTGCCGGCAGCGATCGGCATCCTAGCCGGCCTGCGCCTGGTGCAGTGGCTGGAGTTTCGCGTGCCGCGTGGCTGGCTGGTGGCAGCGGGGTTCGCACTGATGCAAGGGTCGTTCATCTGCCTGGCGCTGACGAAGCCCTTCGGGCAAGCGCTGGAAACGCTGAACCTCCTGGGGTTCTTTGACCCCGGGCCTTTCGGCGACACGACCGCACGCATCGTGGTCACGATCTTCTTCTCCACTATCGCGGCGTTTTCGTTCTCGATTGTGGGCGTGGCGAGCCGGTCGCTGGTGAACGCACGCATGCCGATGGAGATGCAGGGCCGCATTTTCGCGGCGCAACACGTGCTGACGAACCTGGCGTCGATCCCGCCGATCCTGCTCGCGGGTCTGTTCGCGGCTGCGTTCGGCGTGGAGCCTGTGATCCTGATCTTCGTCGTACTTTTCGCTGGGGTAGCGGGCTGGTCCGCGGCGCAGGCAGCCGCGAGAATGCCACAGGATGAGGATGCTGAAGGAACCTAACGGCGAGCTGGACGCCGGCGGGCCGGTCGCGCCCGTTTTCCAGAGCCAGGGCTTTTTCTATCTGTGGCTGGCACAGATCATCTCGCAGACGGCGCAGAACGCCATCCTGTATACGCTGCTGATCCTGGTTATCGCGCTGACCGGGTCGGCCGCGAGCACAAGCGTGCTCGTCGTGCTGTTCATCGTGCCGACAGTGGTGTTTGGCATCTTCTCCGGCGTGTTGGTTGACCGCGGAAGCAAGCGTCACTTGCTGATCATTACGAACATCGCGCGCGCGGTGGCTGCGCTGGCGTTCTTCTTCACGCGCGATCACCTCTTGGGTCTCTACGCTGTGACGATCGTGTTCGCAAGCTTTAGCCAGCTGTTCACGACGACGAATGCCGCATCGATCCCCTTCCTTGTGTCGCGCCGGCAGCTGATGTCGGCGAACAGCCTCTTCAGCATGGGGTTCACTATCGCCCAGGTGCTGGGCCTGATCTTGCTGGCGCCACTGCTGCTCAAGACGACGAACGCGGCGACCGTTTTCATCACCACGATGACGGCGTTCGTCATCGCCAGCGTGCTCGGCTATTTCCTGCCCTACATCGGGCACGAGGACGAGCGGGAGTCGGCCAGCCTGCTGCCACGCGCGGCCGAGCTCCGGGGCGCGATCTCACAGTTCGTACAGGCGCTGAGCTCGCTGCGCTCCGATCCGATGTCGGTGGTGGCGATGGGGCATATCACGGCGAGCAGCACGCTGGTGCTGATTTTCGCTGTGATGGTGCCGCGCTACATGCAGGCGATCCTCGATCGCGACCCAGCGGACGCGGTGACGGTCTTCGCGCCGGTGGTGGTGGGGGCGCTGATCGGGCTGCGCGCGATTCCATTCATCGCCGCGCGCCTCGGCAAGAACCGCACCGTGGCGGTCGGCCTGTTCGGGCTGGCCATCTGCCTGATCGCGTTCGGCTTCGTCGAGACGATCGCGACGGCTCTTGAACGCACGGACCGGCTGAACCCGTTCGGGACCGAGACTGACCGTCTCTTCGGCCAATCGATCCTGGTGACGATCACCATCGCGTTCGCCGGGCCATTGGGGTTCTCGTACGCGCTGCTGAACGCCCCGGCCCAAACATTGCTCCATGAACGCACGCCGCTGGAGATGCGAGGCCGGATCTTCGCGTCCCAAATGGTGTTGGCGAACGGCGTAGCGTTAATCCCACTAGTGGTCGTCGGCGGAATAGCCGACCTTTATGGGGTAAGCGCCGTCGTGCTCGGCCTGGGGACGCTGCTCCTCGTCGGAGGCGCGGCGACGCTGTATCTGGAACGGCGCTGGTTGGGGGGAGAAGGCGACTGGCCGCCGCCGTCACAGGAGCCGGTGTCAGGTTCAATTGACACCACATAGGGCGTTGGCTAGACTTGAAACCGCGCCCCAGGAGGTTGCGATCTTGATCGAATTGACGATTGAGGGCATTCGCGTCAGCCTGATGAATTACCAGCGTGTGGTGATTCTCAAGGAGAAGGAATCCGATCGCTACCTCCCGATCTGGATCGGGCCGGCGGAGGCAGATGCGATCGCGGTACGACTCCAGGAAGTCGCGGTCGCGCGACCGCTGACCCACGACCTGCTGCGCAACGTGCTGGAACGGCTGGGCGCGCAGGTGGAGAGCGTGGTCGTCAACGACCTCTCGAACGATACGTTCTACGCGCAGATCATCGTCATGGTGAACGGCGAGCGCCTCGAAATCGATTCCCGCCCGAGCGACGCGATCGCGCTGGCGGTGCGCGCGCAGATCCCGATCTTCGCAGAGGACGCCGTGATGGAGAAGGCGGGCGTGCTGCTGGACCAGGATGGCAAGCCCGACGACCTGACCGCTGGTGAGGCGATCAGCAAGCCGGACGAGGAAGAGCTCCAGCGCATGTCCGCGTTCCGGGACTTCATCGAGAGTTTGGACCTGGACGACTTCGACAAGCGCAAATCGTAGTAGCCCACACGTACGTTCGCTCCGAAGCGCCCTCTCGGGCGCTTCTTTCCGTTTGCAGGCGGATCTCACGGGCGGTTGATCGATCCGTTCGTCTGTGATAATCTTCGCAAAGTCGGTAGCAGGGGCGCCGCTGGAGCACGTCATGAATCGCCTACCGCCGACGGCGCGATTGATCGGCATCGGCTGGTACTTTGCGGTATGTATCGTCGGCGGGGTGGTCGGCGGGTTCTTGCTCGATCAGGTGGCAGGCACCAGGCCCCTCTTGACGCTGCTCGGGCTGTTCCTTGGGCTGATGCTCGCCGTCTACGGCGGCTATCGCATGCTGATGGACGTGCTCACCGTTGAGCCGTCTCAGCGGAAGGAACCGACGGAGAGGAAGGACGGATGATGGCGCGACGGCTCGTAATCGTCGGTGGCATCGCAGTCGTCTTCTTTCTTGTCATCATCTCGATCGCTTACCGGGCAATCCCCCAGCCGATCATCGAGATCAAGGGGGAGACGCTCTGGGAGGTCGGTCCCTTACCGATCCGAAACACGCTGCTCACGTCCTGGGCCGTTGTCGTGCTGCTTGTTACGCTGGCGTACTTCTCCGGCCGCAACTTGAAATGGATCCCGAGCGGCTGGCAAAACTTCATCGAAACGGTGGTCGAGGGTATCCACTCGCTCGTCGTGAACACGGCGGGCGAGACGTACGGCAGGCGTTTCTTCTGGGTGATCGCCACGTTCCTGATCTATATCACCGTCTCGAACTGGTTCGCGCTGCTGCCGATCTTCAACGCCGTCGGCAAGGTGGAACCACTGGGCCCAGCGGAGGGCGAGTTCCATGAGCATGCCGTCGTCGTCCAGAGCGCCGGCATATCATTGATCAACTTCCGCTCGAAGTTAATCGATATCGAGGTGGACGAAGCTGCCTGCGACGGTATGGCGGGTGAGGAGAAGGCCGGGTGCGTGGAACACGCTCGAACAGAGGCGATCGCCACCGCGAGGGAAGAGAACAACGTGGGCGACGACGAGGAGCTGGCGATCCTGGCGCCCTATTTCCGGAGCGTGAACACGGACCTCATGTCACCGCTGGCGCTCGCCATCGCGTCCGCGATCTTCGTCGAATACTGGGGAATCAGCACCCTGGGGGTGCTGGCGTACGGAGGCAAGTTCTTTAACGTGCGCCGGCTGCGGCGGGGCAACCTGATGGGCATTCTGGACCTGTTCGTCGGTGTTCTGGAGTTCATCGCAGAGGTCGCCCGCCTGATCAGCTTCACCTTCCGTCTCTTCGGCAACATGCTTGCAGGCGAGATCTTGCTGCTGGTGATGACGTTCTTGCTGCCTTTCGCCTTCGTGATATTAAGTGGGTTCTACGGCCTGGAGATCTTCGTAGGGTTGATCCAGGCCTTCGTGTTTGGGATGCTAACGCTCGTCTTCGGCGTCCTGGCCGTTTCGGAACACGGCGGGGACCATGCTGAAGAAGGAGGCCATTAAGCGCAGCCCGGGGCGACGCGCCCCGATGGAGCACAGCTAAGGAGGAACCATGGACTTAGTACCATTCTTGCCGCTGCTGGAGTTCACCGACGACTCGATGCGATTTATCGGCGCCGGCATGGCGATCGGCCTCGGTGCGCTCGGGCCAGCCATTGGTATCGGCTGGCTGGTGTCGAAGGCGATGGAGGCGTTGGGGCGCAACCCGGAAGCGCAGCCGGTGATCCAGACAAATATGATTCTGGGCATCGCCTTCGCCGAGGCAATCGCGATTTACGCGCTCGTCGTGGCCGTCATGATCGGCTTCGTCTTTTAGAACCTGGAACGATACAGCTCGACTGAAGAGGGCGCATTATGGATGAACTCGGGATCAATCTGCCGCTGTTGGTGGCGCAGGTCATCAACTTCTTCATCGTGCTGGTCGCGCTGCGGTTGTTCCTGTACAAGCCCGTGCTCGCCATGCTCGACCGGCGCGCTCAGCGCGTGCGCGAGGGCCTGGACGCGGCGGAGGAGTCGAAGGAGCACGCATCGGCGGCCGAGCAGGAGATGACAGGGCAGATCGAGGAAGCGCGCCGGCAGGGCCAGGCGTTGATCGCCCAGGCCCAGGAAGCGTCGAATCGAGTGCAGGAGGAGGCGCGCAACCAGGCCCGGCGCGAGGCCGAGGTGCTGCTGGAGCGCGCCCGCGGTGAGATCCAGCTCGAGCGCGACCAGGCGATCGCCGAGCTGCGGCGCGAGTTCGCCGACCTGACGGTGAACGCCGCGGAGAAGGTGATCAGCCAATCCCTGGACCGCGATGCGCACCGCCGCCTGATCGACGAGGTGCTTGCAGAATCCACGTTCGGAGAGAACTAGGTGCTGCGAGACCTGGCTGCGAAGCGCTACGCGCAGGCCTGCTTCGAGCTTGCGGTAGAGCACAACGAGCTCGACCGTTGGGAATCGGACCTGACAACGCTCGCCGCGGTGCTCGAGACGGCGGGAGCGCTCGACTTCGTCGACAGTCGCAAGGTGACGAACGAGGCAAAGGAGTCGTTCCTGCGGCGCACACTGGAGGAGCCCACGCCGCTGGTGTGGAACCTGGTGCGGCTGCTGGCCGGCAAGAGGCGGCTGGGACTACTCCCGCAGATCGCGGAGCAGTTTCAGGTCCTGCTCGATGAGCACCGGGGGATCGCCCATGCGGAAGTGCTTACGGCCGTCGCGCTGGGGGATGACGACCGCGCGTCGCTCACACAGCGGCTCTCGGAGCTGACGGGCAAGCAGGTCACACTGGAAGTACACGAAGAGCCGGCGATTTTGGGCGGCCTGGTTGCACGCATCGGCGACCGGCTGATCGACGGCAGCACACGAAGCAAACTGATCGCGCTCAAGCGCCAGCTCGCGGGGGCGACCCGCTAGCACAGACGACCGGGGGTACGCATATGGCAGTACGACCAGAAGAGATCACATCGATCCTCAAGGAGCAGATCGAGAAGTTCGGCGCGGAGATAACGTCGACGAACGTCGGCACCGTTGTCGATGCCGGCGACGGCATCGCGCGCGTGCACGGTCTCTCGAGTGTCATGGCCGGCGAGCTTGTCGAGTTCCCGAACAACATCATGGGGCTCGCGCTCAACCTCGAGGAGGAGAGCGTGGGCGCGATGATCCTTGGCGACTACAGCCAGATCAAAGAGGGCGACGAAGTACGCGCCACCGGCCGCATCGCTGAGGTGCCGGTCGGTGAGGCGCTTATTGGGCGCGTCGTCGATGGGCTGGGCAACCCGATCGACGGCAAGGGGCCGATCAGCACCGAGAAGACCCTCGCCGTGGAGCGCATCGCGCCGGACGTGACCAAGCGTCAGGGCGTGGACACGCCGGTGCAGACCGGCATCAAGGCGATCGACGCGATGACGCCGATCGGGCGCGGACAGCGCCAGCTGATCATCGGCGACCGCTCGACGGGCAAGTCCGCGCTGGGCATCGACACCATCCTGAACCAGAGAGGCGGCGACCTGATCTGCGTGTACGTAGCAATCGGCCAGAAGGCCTCGAAGGTTGCACAGGTCGTCGGCGTCCTCGAAGAGCATGGGGCGATGGAGCACACGATCGTCGTCTCCTCGTCGGCTGCCGAATCGGCCGCGCTGCAGTTCCTGGCGCCCTATGCCGGCTGCGCGATGGGCGAGTTCTTCATGGAGCAGGGCAAGGACGCTCTCGTCGTGTATGACGACCTCTCGAAGCACGGCTGGGCGTATCGCCAGATTTCGCTGCTGCTGCGACGCCCACCCGGGCGCGAGGCCTACCCGGGCGATGTGTTTTACCTGCACAGCCGTCTGCTGGAGCGCGCGGCGAAGCTCTCGGACGCGGGAGGCGGCGGCTCGCTGACGGCGCTACCGATCATCGAGACGCAGCAGGGCGACGTGTCGGCCTACATCCCGTCCAATGTCTGGTCGATTACGGACGGGCAGATCTTCCTGGAAGGCGACCTGTTCAACGCCGGTATCCGGCCCGCGATCAACGCCGGTAACTCGGTGTCCCGCGTGGGCGGCGACGCGCAGCGCCGCGCGATGCGCCAGGTGGTGCGTCAGCTGCGATTGGACCTGGCACAGTTCCGCGAGCTGCAGGCGTTCGCGCAGTTCGGCACCGCCGAGCTCGACCCGTCGACGCGACGCCAGCTCGACCGCGGGCTGCGACTGCAGGAGATCCTGAAGCAGCCGCAGTACCAGCCGCTGTCGCTGGAACGACAGGTGATGATCATCTACGCCGGTACGCGCGGCCTGATCGACGACGTCCCGGTGGAGAAGGTAGCGGAGTTCGAACAGGGGCTGTACCAGTACGTTGAGGCGAACCAGCCGGAGATCGGCACGTCGATCACGGAGACAAACGAGCTATCGCCCGAGATCGAGCAGAAACTCGAGGCCGCGATCCGTGAGTTCAAGCAGACCGCGGGCTACGGGTCAACGGCGCCCGCCGGGGCGACCGCGTAAGGCGTTCAACCGACTAACCAACGATGCCGACCGTACGACAGATCAAACGCCGCATCCGCTCAGTGCAGTCCACCGCCAAGATCACGAAGGCGATGGAGTTGGTCGCCACGTCCAAGATGCGGCGCGCTCAACAGCGCGCGCTGGCCGGTCGACCGTATGCGGAACGCATGACCTGGGTGCTGGCGGACCTAGCGGAGACGCTGCCCCAGATGGACGCGGAGACGCTTCACCCGCTGCTCCGGCCGCGTGAGGTGAAGAACGTCGGCATCGTGCACATCACGCCCAACCGCGGGCTGTGCGGCGGCTTGCCCGGAAACCTGAACCGCAAGGCAACGTCGCTCACGCTTGAGCTGGGCAAGCCGGCGGAGCTGGTCGCGATTGGTCGCAAGGGGCGCGACTTCTTTCGCCGCTCGCGCGTGCCGATTCGGGCGGAGTTCACGGAGCTGCCGGACTACCCCGATTACAACGAAGTGCTCCCGATCGCGCGGGTGATCATCGACGATTACCTGAAGGGCGAGATCGACCAGGTATTCCTGGTCTACGCGTTCTTCGTGAACACCGTGACGCAGGAGCCGCGCGTGCTGCAGCTTCTGCCCATTGAGGCACCCGCCGCCGCAGAGACACACGCCGTCGATTACATCTACGAGCCGAGCCGCGAGGCGGTGCTGAGCGAGCTGCTGCCCCGCTATGTGGAGATGCAGATCTACGAAGCCGTGCTCGAGGCGATCGCGAGCGAACAATCCGCGCGCATGGTCGCGATGCGCAACGCATCGGACGCGGCGAGTGAAATGATCGAAGTGCTCACCCTCACCTACAACAAGGCGCGTCAGGAGCAGATCACGAAGGAGCTGCTGGACATCGTCGGTGGGGTCGAGGGGTTGAGTTCGTAGGAGGTTGGCATGGCTGAAGGACATGTGACGCAGGTGATCGGGACGGTGGTGGACGTAGAGTTCCCGCCCGAAGGGCTGCCGGCGCTCTACAACGCCCTTGAGATCGATATGGACGGCAACAACTTGATCGCGGAGGTGGAGCAGCACCTGGGGAACAACTGGGTGCGCTGCCTGGCGATGGACACGACGGACGGCCTCCGCCGCGGCGCGCGCGTCGTCGATACCGGGCGCGCAATCGCGGTACCGACGGGCCAGGGGACGCTGGGGCGGCTGTTCAACGTGCTCGGGACGCCGCTGGACGGGTTGGGCGAAGTCGCGGGCGAACGGATGCCGATCCATCGCAAGCCTCCCCCCTTTGAGGAACAGGAGACACAAGTGCAGATCCTGGAGACCGGCCTCAAGGTCGTCGACTTGATCTCACCATTCACGCGCGGCGGTAAGGTGGGCGCATACGGCGGCGCCGGCGTCGGCAAGACGGTGATCATCCGTGAGCTGATCCACAACATCGCGAAGGAGCACGGTGGCGTCTCGGTGTTCGCCGGCGTGGGCGAGCGCTCGCGCGAAGGCGAAGAGATGTTGCGCGAGGTGAAGGAGTCGGGCGTCATCGACAAGACGGTGCTGGTGTTCGGGCAGATGAACGAGCCGCCGGGCGTACGCTTGCGCGTTGGCCTCACCGCCCTGACCATGGCCGAGTATTTCCGCGATGTTGAAGGGCAGGACGTGCTGCTCTTCATCGACAACGTCTACCGCTACACGCTCGCCGGCATGGAAGTCTCGGCGCTGCTCGGACGGATGCCATCGGCGGTCGGTTACCAGCCGACGCTCGCGACTGAGGTGGGCGATCTGGAGGAGCGGATCACAACGACCAAGAAGGGCTCAATCACTTCGTTCCAGGCGGTGTTCGTGCCTGCGGACGACTACACCGATCCGGGCGTGGCGACGACCTTTGGCCACCTGGACGCGCTGATCACGCTGGAGCGGAGCATCTTCGAGCAAGGGCTCTTCCCGGCGATGGACCCGCTCGTGTCGACATCGCGCATCCTCGACCCGAACATCGTCGGACAGGAGCACTACCTGACCGCGCGCGAGGTGCAGCGCGTGCTCCAGCGCTACAAGGACCTGCAGGACATCATCGCCATCCTGGGCGTGGAGGAGCTCTCGGACGAGGACAAGCAGGTGGTGGGGCGAGCGCGACGGCTCCAGCGCTTCCTGAGCCAACCGCTGTTCATGGCCGAGATCTTCACGGGCCTGCCGGGCCAGTACGTCACCACGCGCGAGACGGTGCGCGGTTGCCGCGAGATCCTGGAAGGGAAGCACGACGCGATGCCGGAGCAGGCCTTCTACCTGATCGGCACGATCGACATGGCGATCGAGAAGGCGGAGCAGATGGCGAAGGAAGGCGCGGAGGCGTAGCAGGCATGCCGCTCACTGTCGAGATCGTCACCGCCGAGCGCGTGGTCTACTCCCAGGAGGGCGTGGATGAGGTCGTCGCGCCGGGCGTGGAGGGCGAGTTTGCGGTGCTGCCGCAACACGCGGCCCTCCTC
>JBAROU010000192.1:0-2386 GCA_049642385.1 Dehalococcoidia bacterium
GTACCGCACGCTCGTCGAAGTCCTGGGCTGCGCGAAGCTGGTCGCGGCGCACCGCCTCCGGACGCCGGTGCAAAAGGATCGACGTTGGGAACTCACCCGCGTGGATGTCCGCTGGCTCCCAGGGGAACACCTCCTTCGCGATTCCGTAATAGGCGGTCGGCGCGATTGCCCACACCTTTGCGTCGAGGCTAGCTTGCCGTAGCTCCGCGCGCGCTTCCATCGCCGCCGGCAGGCAGTGGTGCCCGCCGCAGCCCATCGCCACCAGCAGCCGGCGAAAGCCGTGCCGAGCCAAGCTGTGCAGCACCTCCTTCACCAGCCGGTGGTGGGTCTCATAGCTGATGCTGATCGTGCCGGCGAACGCCATGTGCTCCTCCGCCGGCCCGTAGGGCAGCGCGGGCAGAAGGTAGACCGCGATGCCCTCAGCGCGGGCCTGTCGCGCCGCCTCGCTCAAGAACAGCGAAACGAGGTACGTATCTCCTTCGAGAGGTAGATGCGGCCCCTGCTGCTCGGTGCAGCCCGTCGGCAGCACCAGGATCGTCCGCTCCAGGTCAAGCGTAGCCACCTCCTTCGATGTCAGCTCAGCGAACCAGATCGTCTCATCTTTAGTCGATGGCATCAAGCTCCACCTCCAAAAACACAACAGCGCCTGCAACCACGCGCCAAGGCCAGATTCGCCTCGGTCCGCGGTCGCAGGCGCTCTCAAGAGCTGATCGAGCTCCTGCCGGAAGCTATCGTTTTTTCAACCGTCAGCCGCGCGTATACTAGCCCAGAACCGCCGTCATCAGCAAGGGAGGGCACGCCCCCGTCGAAGCCCGCATCCGCGTCCGCCTCACTCCGCGCGCCGCCCGCGACGAAATCGCCGGCTGGAAAGACAACGTCCTGCGCGTGCGCGTGACTGCCCCGCCCGTCGAAGGCCGGGCGAACGACGCCCTCGAGCGCGTCGTCTCGAAGGCCCTCGGCCTCCCCAGGAGCGCCGTTCGTGTCGCTTCGGGGGAGCGTGGGCGGGACAAGACCCTCGCGGTCGATGGCTTGACTAGCGAAGAGGCGCAGGCGCGGCTCTCAGGCGCTCCGGCTTCGTGAGATGACCGGCGCCACGCTCATGCTCAACCGCCTGCGACTGCGCATGAACGCGCGGCTCGGCTCCATCCCCGCCGTACCCGCGCTGCTGGTGGGCATCGTAGCGGTGCTGCTGCTCTCTACCTTCGCCATACGCGAACTCTTCGGCGGCGGCGTCATCCTCACCGGCGATACCCTCCACGCCCTTCGCCTGCGCGGCATGCACGAATGCATCGCCGATGGCCAGATTCCGTGCCGCTGGGTGCCCAACATGGGTCGCGGCTATGGCTACCCGCTCTTCAACTACTACCCACCGCTCCCCTACTACACCGGCGAACTCCTCCGTCGTATCTTTGGCTTCTCCTACATCGGTACCGTCGACGTGCTCTTCATCACCGGCCTGCTCAGCGCCGGCGTCTCCATGTTCCTCCTCACGCGGAAAGTCTGGGGCGACCTCGGCGGCGTGGTCTCCGCCGTCGCCTTCGTCTACGCGCCATATCTCGCGCTCGATACCTATATGCGGGGCGCCCTCGTCGAGCTCTGGGCGATCGCCGTCACGCCCGCGCTCCTCTGGGCAATCTACGAGCTGATCACCACCGAGCGCCTGCGGTTCGTGCCCATCGCAGCGCTATTTGTGGCGTTCCTGCTCCTCTCGCACAACCTCACGGCGATCATCATGGCGCCGGCCATCGTGCTGTGGACCGCCGTGCTGCTGCTCACCCGCGGCCGACGCGCCTGGCGGCCGGCCCTCCTGGGCGCCGCCGCCTTGGTATGGGGACTCGGCCTCGCAGCCTTCTTCACCCTCCCCGTGCTTACGCAAGGGGACGACGTGCAGCTCGATCGATTGGCGCTGACGGCCGATGGCGAGGCGCTGCTCTACCCGCGCAACTTCGTCACCGTGAACGACCTCTTCCTTCAGCGCACAGACGACTACTCACTCCTGCTTGGCGCCGGCGAAGACA
This sequence comes from Dehalococcoidia bacterium, assembly GCA_049642385.1. GTDB lineage: Bacteria > Chloroflexota > Dehalococcoidia > DSTF01 > RBG-16-68-14 > JBAROU01. The sequence continues at coordinate 2,019 of JBAROU010000192.1, forward strand.
CCCCGATCCAGATCGGCTGGCTTCACTGGGCGCTCGCCGGCCTCGCCTTACCCGCCGGCCTCCTCTACCTGCGCGCGAAGCGCTGGCGCCCTGCGCTCGCCGTGCTCGTCTTCTCCGCCGCATTCGGCATCGGCGTGTTCATGTCGGTCTCCAAATCGCGCGTCATATGGGACCAGTTCGATACCTTGCGCTTCCTCCAGTTCCCCTGGCGCTATATGGGGCTCGTCAGCCTCGCGTCGGCCGGCCTGGCGGGCGCCTGGCTCGGCCTGCTCCGCAATCGAGCGCTCTGGCTACAGCTCGTCGTAGCAGCCGTCCTGCTTGCCATCTTCATCGGCGGCGGCGAGGCGTTCTTTCGCCCTCTCTACCGC
>JBAROU010000193.1:0-17608 GCA_049642385.1 Dehalococcoidia bacterium
GAGCTGTGGGTGAGCGACACCGGCGCCGGGATCGCCGGGGATGACCTCGACCGCGTGTTCGAGCGCTTCTATCGCGTCGACAAGGCGCGCAGCCGTAGCGAGGGAGGGGTGGGCCTGGGCCTGAGTATCTGCAAATGGATCGCGGAGGCGCATGGAGGCAGCATCTCGCTGGAGAGCACCGTGGACCACGGCACAACGTGCACCGTCCGCTTACGCCTGAACGAGCCAAGCCGCGCTTGAGGCTTCTTCATCTCCGCTTCGTGGCGCCGCTTAGAGTCCGCTGGCGTGCGGTGCTACACTGCGCTCGACCATGCGCGCGATGCAACTGAAGACGCTCGATGGCCCGGCCGGGCTCGAACTCGTAGATCTGCCCGTTCCGACGGGCGGGAACAGTCTCGTAGTTGAAGTACACGCTGCGGGGGTGGGCTTTCCCGATCTGCTGATGACGCGCGGGCGCTATCAGTTCCGGCCGGAGCCACCGTTCGTCCCCGGTATCGAGATGGCGGGCGTGGTACAGACCGCCCCCGAAGGCTCGGCGTTCCAGCCGGGCGACCGCGTGGCTGCGTGGTCGGCGCTGGGCAGCTGGGCGGAGTACGCGCTGGCGGCCCCCTGGACGGCGTTCAAAATCGCCGACGATATGTCCTTCGCGCAGGCGACAAGTCTGGTCAACTACCAATCGGCGTACTTCGGGCTGGTCGAGCGGGGGATGGCGCGTGAGGGCGAGTCCGTGCTCGTGCACGGAGCGGCCGGGGGCGTCGGTAGCGCTGCTGTCGACATCGCTCGTGGGCTGGGGCTCACGCCGATCGCCGTGGCGCGCGGCGAGGACAAGCTCGCGATCGCACGCGAGCTCGGTGCGGAGCACTGCATCGACGTCAACAGCGAGTGGCTTGCCGAAGTGCGCAAGATCACAGAGAACCGCGGCGTCGATCTCGTGTTCGATCCCGTGGGCGGTGACGTCTTTCTGGACAGCGTGCGTGCGCTGAGCCCGTGCGGTCGGCTGCTCGTCGTCGGGTTCGCATCCGGGACGATACCGGAGGTGAAGGTGAACCGCCTCCTGTTGCGCAACACTGCCGTCGTCGGTGTCGCGTGGGGTGAGTTCGTCCGTCACGACCCTGAGATGCCACAGCGGGTCGGGCGGGCGTTGGACAAGCTGTGGCGGCAAGACAAGATTCACCCCGTGGTCGGAAAGACGTTCCCACTCGAGATGGCAGCCGATGCGCTGCGTGAGATCGAGGAGCGGCGAGCTGTGGGCAAGATCGCATTGATCGTTCGCGACTAGCCGCGAGAAGCCATGTCCGGGCTCATTCCGCTGCCCAAGCACCCTCCCGATGTCCCTTGGCCCACGAACGAGTGGCCCGTAGCCGAACCGCCTCCGCAGGTCGACCGCGAACGACTCGACGCGCTGCTGGACGAAGCACTTGGCGAGCCGCAGCCGGAGACGACGGCGCGCACGAACGACGTGCTCGTGGTGCACCGGGGGCGCATTGTGGCGGAGCGCTATGCCGAGGGCGTTGGGCCGAACGACGTGCAGCGCTCGTGGTCGGCGGCGAAGAGCATGCTGCACGCGGCGGTGGGCATCCTTGTGCGCGACGGCCGGCTGCGCGTCGACGAGCGGGCGGCGGTGCCCGAGTGGCAAGGCGCAGGCGATGCGCGCTCGGCGATCACGCTCGATGCGCTGCTGCACATGACCGCGGGCCTGCGCTTCCGCGAGGACTACGTCGACGATCGCGTATCGGATGTGATCAAGATGCTCTTTCGGCCGGGCGCGGACGATATGGGCGGCTACGCGGCGGCGTTTCCAGCCGATGCGCCTCCCGATACCGTGTTCAATTACTCGAGCGGCGCCAGCAACATCGTCTCACGCATCGTGCGCGAGATCGTCGGCTCCGGTGAGGCGTACGTCTCGTTCCTGCGGCGCGAGCTGTTCGACGCGATTGGCGCGAAGAGCGTGCGGCCGAGGCTCGATACGTCGGGCACGTGGATCGCGTCCTCGTACTGCGACGCGACGCCGCGGGACTTCGCGCGCTTCGGGCTGCTCTACCTGCGCGATGGCGTGTGGGATGGTACACGCGTCTTGCCTGAGGGCTGGGTGGACTACGGGCGAACGCCCGGGCCCGTGCAGCCGGACGAACAGGATCGCGGCTACGGCGCCCACTGGTGGCTGCGCAAGGATGATCTGGGAACGTTCTACGCGGCGGGCTACGTCGGTCAGTACTTGATGCTGGTACCGGCGCTCGACCTGATCATCGTGCGCAACGGGGATACGCCGGCCGAACGTCGGCCGCACGTGATGAAGATGTTCCGCACGATCATCGATATGTTTCGCGCGGCGGGCTAACGCGCGATCACGTTCGCGAGCGTCACCTGACGGGTGGGCTTACCAGACATGGCAAGCCGCCACGCGATGACGGCTCCCACGCCGAGCGTGAACACACCGCTCAGTACCAGGCCAGACGCCAGGATCCCGCCCAGCGGCACCGTCGATGGCACATCGGCGGCGGTCATTAGATAGATGGTCACGCCGAGCATGAACGCGAAGTCGCCGAAGATGCTCCCCAGCGCCCAGAACGGCTTGTAGGGAAGGTAGAAGCCGCGCTCGGGCCCTGCGCGCGACCGGAGCCAGACGTCGAAGCGTTGGTTCACGAAGATGACGCAGACGCATGTTAAGAGCCAACCTGCGTAGTTGCTCACGGGCACGTCGAAGTGGATGCCGCCGCTGTTGTACGAGTACAGATCGCCGAGGAACCAGTAGCGGCCCAGGTGCGTAACCGGGTCGATTACGGTGTCGACCCAGGTCGTGATGATCGCGGCGAGGAGCAGCACCTTCAGCGACGCTTCGATGCGCGGGTCGCTGACCCTCTGGATGTCGCCGCCGTGCAGCTCGAGGCGGGACAGCAGGGTGCACGCGACGGAGTAGCCGAAGTACGTCAGGAACGCGAAGCTGAGCGAAGCGAAGACCGGTACGCCGCCGATCCACAGCTCGTTCGTGAACAACTCCTCGTGGTAGCTGTACGCGCCGAACGGGAAGCCCGTGTGCGTGCTGCTGAACTCCATCAGCCAGCCGAGGAACGTGCCGCTGGCGAGCCAGCCGAGCGTGCGCTGCCAGCCGCGCTCCGCCCACGCGACCACCAGGAACGTGACGAGGAACGCCACGACATAGGGACGCTCGGTGAGCAGGGCGAGCACTTCCACGATGCTAGCTCGCTGGCCGCTCCTTTGCGGCGGCCCACTTCTCCCAGTAAACCACTTGGTCGACGGGCATCCGCGGCGGCGTACCGAAGCGGCCCCTTGGCCAGCCGACCGGGATGAGCGCCATCGTCTCGACCTGCTCCGGGATGCCGAGCAGCTCCTTCACTTCCTGTTCGTGCAGCTTGTGGAGCGTGGTAAGCGTTGTGCCTAGCCCGAGCGCGCGCGCGGCGAGCATCAGATTCTGTACGGCCGGATAGATCGATGCGCCGGCGAGCGGCCCCGATCCGCCGCCGCGCGTCGTCGCGATGATGAAGACGGGTGCCTCAGCCAGGTGGTGCGCCAGGTGCTCGGCGGAGCTGTAGACGCCCGCCATGCCCGGCGCATCCTTCAGCGCCCGGCCGGGTCCGCCGTAGCTCTTGTTCCACGCGTCGAGGTAGTACTCGCCGATCTTGCGCTTCGTCGCTTCGTCGCGGACGACGAGGAAGTTCCAGGGTTGCGTGTTGCCACCGCTGGGGGCCTTGATCGCGGCGTCCAGGATCGTCCAGAGGTCTTCGTCAGAGACGGCATCGGGCTTGAGGCGGCGCATCGCGCGTGTGGTGTTGATCGCTTCGAAGATGTCCATCCGTGCTCCTTCCCCCAGTGTGGCGGTCGCGTCGCATGGTAGCGCGTCGCCGCAGCCCGCTGCCACGCGGCTAGCGTCGAGCCGCAGCCAGCGCCTTCGCGCGCTCTGCGAGCGCGGGAGCGCGTAGGCGTTCGGCCCAGGAGCCGAAGGTGCGGCGTGGCCCGGACCAGCGGAGAGCCTCAACGGACGTGTCGATCGGCACGGAGGTGCGCAGCGTGGCCAGGTCTTTGAACAGCCGCGCGCGCTCCTGCTGCTCGACCAGCGTCGCTGCGAGAGAGGTGGCGCCACGGATGTCGACCTGCCACTCGGACGGGTCGGCGGGTATCGCGTCGAGGTGCCTGTAGCGCGCGAGCACCTTCGCGGCCGACTTCGCGCCCCAGCCTGGCAGGCCGGGAAAGCCGTCGGCGCTGTCTCCGACCAGCGCGAGGTAGTCGGGGATGGACGCGGGCGCGACACCGAACTTCGCGATCACGCCGGCTTCGTCGAATACGCGGCGGGAGCGCCGGTCGAGCTGAACGATGTGCTCACCGACGACGCATTGCGCGAGATCTTTGTCGGGCGTGCAGATCACGACGCGGTCCGCGTGCTTCGCCGTCGCCGCCGCGGCTGTCGCGAGGGCGTCGTCGGCCTCGTAGTCGGTCATCGGCCAGACGAGCACGCCCATCGCTGTGAGCGCGTCTTCGAGGAGTGGGAACTGCGCGAGCAGCTCCGGTTCTATGCCGGCGCCTCTCTTGTAGCCGGGCCAGAGATCGTTCCGGAACGATTCGATGACGTGGTCGGTGGCGACGCCGAGATGGGTGGTGTCGTTTTCGAGCAGCGAGAGGACGGAGCCGAGCACGCCGCGGAGCGCGCCTACCTCCGTCCCATCGTCCATTTTGGAGGAGGGTACGGCGAAGTAGTGGCGAAACAGCTCGTACGTGCCGTCGAGGAGGTACACCTGCACGTAGGCAGCTTACCGCGAACGAGCGCCCCGTCTCCGTTGTCCTGCGCTTGCTTTTTCTACAAGTTCCCGTTGCGCGGCATGTCGCGGCGCTGGTACTCCTCGATAAGGCGACCAAAGATGCGCGCGAGGCAAGCGGTGGGGCTGCACTGCGCCTCGACGCCTTTTGCGCCCAGCGATTGGACGGCCGCCTGGTGAAGCGCGACCACCTCGCGTGGACTAAAGCCCTGCTGTTGCAGGATGCGGGCCAATCCGGTCTCCGTGCTCGTTGCCGTTTCGGGCCCCTGCTCTACACCCTCGCGGAGATATTTCTCGTATACGCGGAAGGCGTCTTGCCAGCGGTCGCTCTTCGTTTCCGGCGCTGGGCGGGCAGCGCCATCGCTCACGGGAGCCCCCGCGCCGAACGCGAGCGAGTTCAAGAGCCATTCCCCCTCTGCGGCGGCAACGTCGAACTTGTTCGCGTCGGAGGAGAGCAAGGAGCGCTGCTCCTCGTCGGTCGAAGCCGACTGTTCTCTCAACGTGGCCTGGAGGGACCGCACGAGACCCGAGGTGAGGAGGTCGTTCTTGGGAACGTAGTCGGCGGCGCCGAGCTTGAGAGCGGACGCCGCCACCTCGTCGTCGTTCGCGCCGGTGACCATGATGACCCTGACGTCGGGCCACGATTCCTTGATCCGCTCCAAGAGGCGCAGGCCGTTCATGCCGGGTAGGTGGTAGTCGAGCAGGATCACGTCGCAGCGGTGCTCACGGAGGAAGGCAAAGGCGTCCTCCGCGGTAGGTGCGATGAACAACTTGCGGATGCCGAAGTTGCCCAGGGTGCGCTGAACGATGCGGGCATCGTCAGGGCTGTCTTCGACGACGAGCACGCTGCTGTTCTTGGGGTTGAGTGGCTTAAGCATCGGATTGCCTCCTTCGTTTGCCGCTTTTCGCTCCGTCGATACTCCGCGACGGACCGTCTACCTGTCGATTCGTAGGACGCTTGGCTGCTGGCATCTCAGTCCAGTGTCGCTGGACATCGAGGACGATGTTGACGACGTCTGACATGGCCATGGGCTTGAGCAGGTACATGTTGGTGCCCAGCTGCATGCATTCGCGCAGGGGGTATTCGTCCGTCTCTCCGGTGAGGACGATGACGGGGACGGTGCGCAGGCCCGGATCGGCCTTCATATGGCGCAGCACGGCAAGGCCGCCCATCCGTGGCATGGAGAGGTCGAGCAGCGCCAGGTCAGGGAGCGGCGAGCTCCGCTTTCGCGAGCGCCAGTACGTTGGTTTGGCGAGGAGCTCCAGCGCTTCTTTGCCATCGTTCGCGACGTGAAGGCGGATTGGGACGCCGCTCTTGGCGAAGACTCTCTTGGCGATGGCCACATCGTCTTCATTGTCCTCCACAAGGAGGATGTGGAGTGGGATCTCAGACTGCTTCGTTGGCATCTAGGTCTCCTGTATACCTGCGTTCGATCGTCCAGAGCGCAAACGTCGTCCTCCCGATCGATGCGTTTACTTTCGTCGACGTGCGAGCCGGGCGTTTGTGCTCCAATGCTCTCCCAGGGCATCGATGGCGCGCACGAACACATTGAAATCGGATGGCTTCTGGATATAGGCGTTGCAGCCCAGGTTGTAGCTTTGGAGCATGTCTTCCCGGTGGCCGGAGGACGTGAGCAGGATAATGGGAATGGCCGAGAACTCGTCCCGTGCCCTCAGCTCTTTGAGTACCTCGAGGCCGCTGGCCTTGGGCAGGTTGAGGTCGAGCAGGATGAGATCCGGCCACATGGCGTCCGGTTCTCTCGGCTCGAGCAAGAACTCCAGCGCCTTGCGACCGTCCGAGACGACATGGAGCTGGGCGGAGACTCGGCTCTTGTTGAATGCCATGCGCGTCAACACGACGTCGTCGAAGCTGTCCTCGACGAGGAGGACCCTGAGGGCAGAGGTGTCGTTCATACGCTGTGCCGCTACGCGTCTTCATTCTCCGCTTGGTCGTCAGGTTCCACCCAGATGGGGACGGTGAATAGGAACGTCGCGCCTGCCCCGAGTTCGGATTCGACCCACACCTGCCCGCCCAACGACTCAACCGCTCGCTTGACGATCGAGAGCCCGGCGCCTGTACCCTCGAAGTCTTCCCGGCGATGCAGACGCTGGAAGACGCCAAAGATGCGCTCGTGATACTGCGAATCGATGCCGATGCCATCGTCTCGGACGAAGAGCGTGGCGACGCCGTTTGCGATTTTGCGCACGCCGATCTCGACGGTCGGATTGGCATTCTTGTTGAATTTGAGGGCATTACCGAGCAGGTTGGCGAAGATGTGCTCCAAGCGCACTTGGTCGCCACGGACGGCCGGGAGAGAATCGCTCACCTGGACGTTCACGTCCTTCTCCATCATGGCGACAGTATTGTCTTCGAGCACATTCTGAATGACCTGGGTCAGTTCGACTCGCATTGGCGGGCCGATGTCTTCTCCCACGCGGGAGAGGGTAAGGAGGCTTTCGATGAGCCGCTTCATACGCTCGCTCGCGCGGCTGATGAGTGTGAGGTAGTCGCGCCCCTGGGCGTCCAGGCGCTGCCAGTAATCCTCCATGAGGAACTGGCTGAACGCTTGCACGGCGCGGAGCGGTTCCTTCAGGTCGTGGGAGACGGTGCGGGCAAACGCATCCAGTTCGGTGTTCTTGAACTCCAGCTCGGCGGCTGTCGTCTCCAGCTCTGAGAGCAGGCGTTGGCGTTCGATGGCGTAGCGGATGCATCGGCTGAGGGAGTCGCTATCGACGCTGCCTTTGACGAGGTAGTCCTGAGCGCCCAGCTGGACGGCCTGGAGGGCGAGGACATCGTCGTTGGTTCCCGTGAGCACGACGATCGGCACTTGCACGCCTTGCGCCTGCGCCTGAAGGAACGTGCCGATGCCGTCACCGTCGGGTAGACCGAGGTCAAGCAGAAGCACATCGAACTCGCTGCCAGAGAGCCGGTCGAGGCCCGCCGCGAGCCGGTCCGCCCGTTCGACGTGGAAACGAGCGTCCTTCGCCTCGACGAGCATCTCCTGGATGAGGCGCGCGTCACCGGGGTTGTCTTCGATCTCAAGTACGTTGATGAGCTGTTTCATGTTAGGCCGCCCGTTCAGCGATTGATGGTAGCTTCACGACGCAGAGCCAGAAGTTTTCGATCGAGCGCACCACGTTGATGAACTGATCGAGGTCGACAGGCTTGGTAATGTAGCAGTTCGCGTGCAGGTTATAGCTCTTCAGGATGTCCTCCTCAGCTTTGGAAGTGGTGAGGATCACGACCGGGATACGCTTGAAGTCCGGGTGAGACTTGATCTCCGCCAGTACCTCTCGGCCGTCCTTCTTGGGCAAGTTCAGGTCGAGCAGGATCAGGTCAGGCGTTGGCTGATCGCCGGGCGTTCCTTCCTGGTGAAGGAACGCCAACGCCTCAGCGCCGTCCTTGGCCACATTGAGGTGGTTCCACATCTTGGCGTCTTGCAAGGCTTCGCGCGTCAGGCGAATGTCTGCAGGGTTATCCTCCACGAGAAGGATCTCGATGGGGATGCCCCGCTCAACGGATTGGAGGACCTGCGTCATAGCGCACCAGCCTTTCTTATGCAGCCACGGGCTGCGCAGGCAACGTGAAATAGAACGTACAACCTTTGCCAAGCTGTGATTCCACCCAGAGGTTGCCACCATGGCGTTCGATGATCTTTTTGCAGACCGCGAGGCCGATGCCGGTACCGGCGTACTCATCTCTCCCGTGCAAACGCTGGAAGATGACGAATACGCGGTCGTGGTACTCAGGGGCAATGCCGATGCCGCCGTCACGCACACAGAAGAGCCAGTTGCCCTCCTGTTGCTCAGCCGACACGTGGATTCGGGGTGCCTTGTTGCCACGGAACTTGACGGCGTTGCCGATGAGATTAATGAAAACCTGGCGCAGCTGCGCTCGGTCGCCGGGGATGCTAGGGAGCTGGTCATGAGTGATCGTGGCCTGCGCATCTTCGATGGAGCGCTGGAGATCCGACAGCGCATCAGTGAGTACGGCTTCGCAGTCTGTCGCTTCGAGTGGCTTACCGCGCGTCCCTACTCGCGCGTACGTGAGGAGGTCGTTGATCAGCGTATGCATGCGGCCACAGCCATCGACGGCGTATCGGATGAACTCGCGAGCGTCGTCGTCGAGCTGGCTGGCGTAGCGCCGTTCGAGCAATTGGACGTAGCTGGAGACGGTGCGTAGTGGTTCCTGAAGATCGTGGGAGGCGATGGAGGCGAACATTTCGAGATCGGTATTCGAACGGCGCAGCTCCTCCGCCTGTTGGGCGAGCAGATCTTCGCTTTGCTCGGCATGCCCCCGTGGCGCGCTGATCGTTTCAACGTCTTTGATCAAACGAGGTCTCCTCGAAATGGGATTTACTGTTTGACGGAGGTAGTATCGACGCCCGTATCAACCGACGTAGTTCATAGAGTTGCTAGGAATGAACTTGGCTACAACGGGGATACGACAGGGTCGTGGGGGGGCAGAGAAGCCGGGAGAGCGAGCGTTTGGGGGCCGGATACTGGCTGTATCTCGCCAACGCCCGAAGGCGATCTTGGCTGCCGAGCTAGGATTCGAACCTAGACTAGAGGCTCCAAAGGCCCCTGTGCTACCGTTACACCACTCGGCATTGACCCGCCTGAAGCGGGCTACGCTATGAGGCGTGGGATGGTGCCGAAGGCCGGGCTCGAACCGGCACGCCCCTTTCAGGGCAACGGTTTTTGAGACCGTCGCGTCTACCTATTCCGCCACTTCGGCCCGGCGGCCGAGCGCCTCCTCGTACCGCTGCATCAATTCTATCGGCCTGGCGCTTCAGCCTTCAAGTTCGCTATCGCCACGCAACAGGGCGCACTACAATGGTGGGAGGATGACGCAAGAACGCGTCCTGACTCAAGACGAACGTCTGGTGGCGGTACGACGCCGGCTCGAAAGTCGCGAGCGAGAGCTCTCCCCATTCGCCAGCAGGAGCTTCGAGAGCCGCGGCCGCGAACGGGCGGAGGAGCCTTCGCTCGTCCGGACGGAGTACCAGCGCGACCGCGATCGGATCATCCACTGCAAAGCCTTCCGCAGGCTGAAGCACAAGACGCAGGTGTTCGTCGCACCGATGGGCGATCACTTCGTCACGCGGCTGACGCACACGCTGGAGACATCGCAGGTCGCGCGCACCATCGCACGGGCGTTGAACCTGAACGAGGACCTGACCGAGGCGATCGGTCTCGGCCACGATCTTGGTCACACGCCCTTCGGTCATGCCGGCGAGCGGGCTCTGGGCGAGCTACTGCCGGAAGGCTTTCGGCACAACGAGCAGAGCCTGCGCGTCGTCGAGAAGCTGGAGAACGGCGGGCAGGGGCTGAACCTGACCTGGGAGGTGCGCGAAGGGATCGTCAAACACTCTAAGGCGCGCGAGGACATTCTGGCGGAAGGCTGGGGAACAGCGAGCACGCTGGAGGGGCAGATCGTGAAGATCGCCGACTCCGTGGCGTACCTCAATCATGACATCGCGGACGCGATCCGCGCCGGGCTGCTGGGTGAGGATGACCTACCCCGCTCAGCGCGCGAGCTGCTGGGCACGAACCATGCGCAGCGGATCAACGCGCTCGTGCTCGACATCGTCGAGACATCGTGGGCGGCAGTGGGCGGCGGCGAGCATGTCGAAAGCGAACCACCGCGCATCGCGATGAGTAATGCGGTGGCGGCAGCGACGAACGAGCTGCGCGACTTCATGTTCGCGAACGTGTACGAGTGGGAGGGCCAGCGGGCGGAGGCGGCGCGCGCGCGTCGCGTCGTTGAGTTCCTCTTCGAGCACTACTTGGCGCACCCGGAGGCAATCACAACCGATTTCACGCGGTCCGATGACCCGCTGGCAAGGCGCGTGGCCGATTACATCGCAGGTATGACCGACCTCTTCGCGCTGCGCCGTGCGGAGGAGCTGGGGCTGGTTCGCTGAGTGCCCCTTGTGTGTCGTGAGCATGCGCGCTGCTAGAATGACGTAGATGGAAGGCCGAAACGATATTGACGCTTTCGAGCCGCCGCCGCCGTTCTGGTCAGGGCGATCTGCGGGCGAGCCTGCGGGATCGCTGGAACCAGAAGCACCAGCTGCGCCGGAAGTCTCAATAGAGCCGGATGGCCCGCCTGCGCTTGACGTTTCCGCGGATGAAGTCGAGCCGTTGCCCCAGGGTCGCATTGGCGAGGGCTTCGTTTTGCCAGAGTGGATGTCGTTCCTGCAAAACAGGGCGATTCTGGGCGGCCTCGGCGCGGTTGCCGTCCTCTGCCTCGTCGCTATTGTGCTGGTTGCGTTTGGTGGTAGCGGACCCACGGATGGCCAACTTGCCGTAGCGGCGTCGACGCCGGACGCACAAGTGACCCCGGGCCTAGGCGGGGAGTACGCGGGACGTCTGCGGGTTACAGCGAGCTTGCATAGTGGCCCGGGCACGGGCTATCCGATCGTTGGCACGTTACCGGGTGGGGCGATCGTCTCAGTTGTTGGTCGCAGCGACGACGCAACGTGGTTGCAAGTTATCCCGCAGATCGGCGTGCAGGGCTGGATAGCGGCAGCAGTTGTGGAAGTGAACGGGGATATCGCTGCACTGACCGTGGGGGCGCCCGGGCCGGGTCCATCGATCTCCGTGCCGACGCAATCGGCCAGCGAGCCGCCGGTGATTCCGACCAGGATCATTCCGGAGGGTAACGGGTCGGAGAAACCGCCTGCGGAGAAGCCGCCCACGCCCCGGCCAACGCCGACGCCGCGTCCCACGACGCCTCCGCCGCCCACGCCGACGTCTACGCCCCAGGCGCCTCCGCCGACGCTCGCGCCGCATGCCAATTCCGGATAGAAGCGCGTCGCGGCGCAGGCCCAAGGCAGTCGGCGCTTGTCTCGCCACGCTTGGGACTTGCTACACTGGGGTGTGCCGACCAGTCCTCGGTATTTCCAACGACAGGACACGAACCGCCCGGGAACGAGTCGTTCCGGGGTGTGTAGAACGAGCCCTCCGGCGAGGTTAGCTTTCGCAAAGGGCAGGACGCTATGAGCGTCATCGACGAGGTAAAAAGCCGGATCGACATTGTCGACCTCGTCGGGCAGCACATCACGCTTCAGCGGGCTGGGCGCAACTTCCGCGCGCTGTGCCCCTTCCATCCGGAGAAGACGCCTTCGTTTCACGTGTCGCCTGAGCGACAAACATGGCACTGCTTCGGCGCGTGTGGGACGGGCGGCGATATCTTCAGCTTTATCATGCGCCGAGAGGGCGTCGACTTTGGCGAAGCTCTGCGACAGCTCGCCGAGCGCGCGGGCGTCAACCTGATCGAACAACGCAGCCCGCAAGAAGACGAGCGACGGCTGCGCCTGCTCGAGGCGAATGAGGCGGCGGCGAGCTTTTACCATAACTTGCTGGTGAACTCGAACGCGGCGAAGTCCGCGCGTGCGTACCTGGAGTCGCGCGGGCTGGACGCGCCAACGATCGAGGCGTTCCAGATCGGGTACAGCCCGGACGGCTGGGACGCGCTGAGGGAGCATCTGGTTGGGCGCGGCTTCGTGTTGGCGCAGCTGCTCGAAGCGGGGCTGGTCGTCGAGAGCGAGCGCGGAGGTTACGACCGCTTCCGCAATCGGCTGATGTTTCCGATCAGCGACGAGCGAGGACGCATTGTCGGGTTCGGAGGGCGGCAGCTTGAGGGCGCCGCGGACGGCGCGAAGTACCTGAACACCCAACAGACGGCGCTCTTCGACAAGAGCGGGTTGCTGTACGGCCTCGATCGGGCGAGGGAGAGCGTGCGCGCGGAACGCGCCGTGATCGTCGTCGAGGGCTACATGGATGTGATCGCCGCGCACCAGCACGGCATCACGAATGCTGTGGCGTCGATGGGCACGGCGCTCACGGAGCGCCAGATCCGGACGCTGGATCGGCTGAAGTCGAAGATCTACCTGGCACTGGACGCGGACGCGGCGGGCATCGAGGCGACGCTACGCGCGCTTCAGGAGGCGGAGGCGACGGGAGCGGTGCGCGCCGCTTCGATATCTGCGCATCCGGATGCGTTGGGCGACGACGAGTTCGCAGCGCAGGCGCAGGAGTGGTCTCGCGATGCCCTCAAGCGAGCGGCGGTCAACTTCTTCGTCGTGCCGCTGTCGGGCAAGGACCCGGATGAGATGATTCGCGCCGACCGCGTCTCATGGGACGAGGCGGTCGCGAACGCCAAGCCGTTCACCGACCACGTCTTCGACGTCGTCGCGGAGCGCAAGGACCTGACGCAGCCCGGCGAGCGGTCGGCGCTACTGCAAGAGCTGCTGCCTGTCGTGCGACTGATCGAGGAGCCGGTATACCGGGCGCACTATGTGCAGCGCTTGGCGCGCCTTGCGCTGGTGGACGAGGATACCGTGCGCCTGGCGCTCGGGCGGGGGCAGCGCGGCACCCGAAGGCGGCCCGCCGCTGTGCTTGAGCCTGCGCCGACCGCGCCCGCGCGGCCGGAGCCCGGGGAGGAGTTTTGCCTGGCGCTCCTGCTGCACTACCCGGAGCTGCGGCCTGAAGGCAAAGCGCTCCCGATGTCAGTCTTCTCGTCCGGGGCGTACATTGCCATGTACGAGGCCTGGCGCGACACGAGCGACCTTGAGGAGCTTCGCGGCGCACTGACGCAGGAGCTGCTGCCCCAGTTGGAACAGATCGTGAGCAGGAGCGTTCCATTTCTTGAGGGCACACAGTTGCGAGAAGCACTCCAAGATTGCGTGCGTCGGATCGAATTGCGTAGACTATCCGAAGCCAAACGGATGAGCACTGCTGCCATCGCCAGCGCCGAAGGGCACGAGCAGTTTGGTTCGGCGATTGAGGAGGCATGGGCTCTGCTGGATCAGTCCGACACGAGTGACGCGAAGGGTTCAGAGCTTGCAGCGACGTTGGTCGAAGATATGAAGGCGGGGCAGCGCCTGCATCACCGCCCGCGACCGACGCAGGAACACGGCGAGACAGCTCCGAGCGAGGTCTCCCCATGATTGACGACTCGATGAAGACCGACGACAAGGAGATCGTCATTCGGCCGCGCCGGGCCGCCAACGGTGGCCAAAGCGAGAGCGGTCAAGAGCTGGACGAGATGTACACGCGCCTGGCGGAGAGCGTGGCGATGCTCAGCACGAGCGCGGTAGCGACGAAGCCTTCGAGCAGCAACAGCCTCGATTCCGCCCTTTGGGATCCAGCGACGCTCAAGGAAGAGGAGGAAACGAAGGAGGAAGAGGAGGCGGATCTCGGGAGCGCGGAGGGCGTCGATGACCCGGTTCGCATGTACTTACGGGAGATCGGGCGGGTGCCACTCCTCTCCGGCCCCGACGAGAAGCGCCTGGCACGCCAGATGGAGGATGGGAAGCATATCCAGCTCATCGAGCAAGGCTGGGTGGTGGAGCGCGGTGAAGCGCCGACCGGGAGCCAGACGCTCCTCGCGTTGCTTCAGCAGATCCACGATTCCCGACGCGGGTTGAACGCCGTGACAAAGTCCCTCGCGATCAAAAGGCATCCTCTGTCCCAGCTTGTAGCGAACGAGACGCTTCGGCGCGCGGTCGATGGTGAGCTAGACCACGAGCTCGTCGAGCAGTTGACGGCCCAGCTACGCTGCGAATCGGAGCAGGCCGAACGTCTCGTGGTGCATCTTTCGGTTGTGACACACCTGATGACGCCTGAGCTGATCGAGATCGCGGCCCATGCGCTCGGGGGCGAACGTGGCCTGCTACCGCCGCCGTGGGAGAAGGCACGGGCGCTCGCGCGTCACAGCGACCGGCTCTGCGCGCATTTCGAACGCATCAAGTCTGAAGGATATCGGGCGGAGCAACAGCTCACGGAGGCGAACCTGCGCCTCGTGGTAAGCGTCGCGAAGAAGTACATCGGCCGCGGGATGTCGCTGCTGGACCTGATTCAAGAAGGCAACATCGGGCTGATCCGGGCGGTGGAGAAGTTCGATTATCGCAAGGGCTACAAATTCAGCACGTACGCCACGTGGTGGATCCGTCAGGCGATCACGCGCGCTATCGCCGACCAAGCACGCACAATCCGTATCCCGGTGCACATGGTGGAGACGATTAACAAGCTCGTGCGGGTGAGCCGCAAGCTCGTTCAGGAGTACGGTCGCGAGCCGACGAGCGAGGAGATCGGGCAGGGAATGGAGATCACGCCGGACAAGGTGCGCGAGATCATCAAGGTCTCGCAGGAGCCGGTCTCACTCGAGACGCCGATCGGCGAGGAGGATGACAGCCACCTGGGCGACTTCCTCCCAGACGACGCTCTGGCCCCGTCAGATGCCGCGTCGCATCAGCTCCTGAAGGAGCAGGTGATGGACGTCCTGAATAGCCTTACGCACCGCGAGCGCAAGGTGTTGGCGCTTCGCTTCGGTCTGGAAGACGGCCGGAGCCGGACGCTCGAAGAAGTGGGGCGCGAATTCGAGGTCACGCGCGAGCGCATTCGCCAGATTGAGGCGAAGGCGCTGCGCAAGCTGCGCCACCCCTCGCGCAGCAAGAAGCTGAAGGACTACCTGGAGTAGAGATGCCCCTCTACGAGTACCGCTGTGCAACCTGCGGCGAGCGCTTCGAGCTGCTGCGTCAGATGGGCCGTTCGACGGAGACGGCGACGTGTCCAGCCGGCCATCGTCGCGCCGAGCGCGTGGTGTCCGTCTTCGCTGCGCAGATCAAGGGTGGCGACGGCGCTTCGCTTCCAATGGGCGATGGTGGTGGCGGATGCGGCGGCTGCGCGGGTGGCTCCTGCGCGTGCGGGCACTAGCCCAACCTTTCTCCTTCGCCCCGATCGCTCCCGAAGATCCCGAATCCTCTATTTGGCCCGCCGTTCAGATCGTTCTCATACCGGCGAAGGATGAGCCGCTCGGTATCGAGCTAGATCATCGACGGGGCGTGCGTTATGCCGGTGCGCCGGCGGCGAACGAGAAGCGGAACGGCGATTTGCGCGTGAGGCCGAGGTAGATCGCGGAGCCGATCGCAAATACGCCCAGCTCAGCCATCGAGCCGAGGCCGACCCAAAGGGTGAGGTCCTGCCAGAACTGCTCCGGGAACATCTGGATCAGATGATCCTGCGTCGGGTCCAGCTGCCAGAGGTCGTTGTCGAACGCAATCTGGTGGAACTGGTCGAACGACTGATCGAAACCGCTGGCAGCGATGGCGCCGCCGATGGCGAGGACCGCGAGGGCAAGCGCGCTTGAAATGAGCACCTGCTTTGCGAGCGTGCGCATGGTCCCTTCGCGCGCCCAGATGAACACGGCGACGATGTATGCGAGGATGAAGATGACGGAGGCTTCCTGGACGCGGAAGCTCTGCTGGAAGAGCGTCTTGACGTCTCGCAGGTGGGCGCTCTCCCGGGCGTTGAACAGGCTGGCCGATTGTCCGTCCTGGTTTACACGGACGAACAGATCGCGCTGGTCGTTGTTGAAGTAGTCGCGCAGCTCGGCGCTCCCGTCGATGAGCTGGTCGCGGGAGATGCCGGTGGTCTTCGGGCCATCGTAGTGGTCGATGGCGTATGAGTAGGTGTGGGGTTCGTTGACGACGATTCTGACGTTGGTGGTGATGATGGCGATGGGGAGAGCGATGACGAAGAGAAACGCTGCTACGTAGCGGACGAGACCCAACCAATCCTCCTACCCTGTAGCCTCGCCACCGTTCTGCTCTGAATCGTAAGGAGTGCTCGCAGCGAGGTCAAGGGGCAGACGGCGTGCCGGCTCCCAAAGGCTGCAAGATAACAGGTAGTGTAATCAGCCTCACGAAGGCGTATAAGGGCGTATAATAGTGACCACGGCGCTGGCGGTGGAACCAACTCAGGCCGTCGGGCGTCAGATCAGATGTGAACGCGCGTAAATCGCGCTGACGAGGGGAAGGGGGATCATGGATACGCAAGTGAGACTCTCGGCACTTCGAATGGCGGCTCTGCGGTCGATGCTGGGGCTTGCCATCGTAGCTGGACTGCTGGCGCTCGGCAGCGTGGGAACGGGTCATGTGCAGGCGCAACCTGTGCTCGAACTGGACGTATCCTGCCAGCCGGACCCGGTGCGCCCGAACGAAGCGGCGCTGATGACCTGCACGACCCGCACGACAAACAGCGGTGATGAGGTGGCCACGAACCTGGTGAGCGAGCTGGCGCCGTCAAACAATTGTACGCTGCCGTCCCAGCTTATTCCGCCGCTCATTTACCTGTACCGCGATGGAGGGCTACAGCCTGACACGTTCCTGCCGCTCTTCAGCAAGCAGGGCGATTTGGGCCCGGGGCAGACGGTTGAGAATGTGGTTCAGCTCGCCGTGCTCGAGTACTCCACTGGACTCGTGGGAGGCATGGTCACCGTCCATTCGGAGGACGACCCCAGCGTGACAGCCAGCTCCGATATCTGTTGGACGGTGAACGCTAGCGCGGATGCGCCGCCGACGAACCTGCAGGTGACGAAGACGCTGCTGACAGACTTCGGTGGGGGCGGGATAGAGGATCCACCACCGCCACCACCTGGGGGCGGCACCGTACCGATCGACGTTCCGAACGCACCGGACGTCGCTGAGTATGAGATTGCGGTGTCAAACGCGAGCGGTGGCAAGGTGAACGACGTGACGGTCATCGAAATCGCATTGGGCGATGCGGTGTTAATCGAAGCTGATCCTGCGTCTACGGGCATCGACCCGCTTGGCCGGCCGATGTGGGAGCTGGGTGACCTTGCGCCCGGTGCCGAGATGACAATTCACACCACCGTCGGGCCGTCGCCGGGCAGCGAGTGCGCCTATTCGGGCGACATCGCGTTCGCCACAGCGACGCCAGCCGGAGGTGCGGAGGAAAGCTACGTTGCATTCGCCGATGGAGCGATCCCGGTCGGCCCCTGCAGTCCTCAAGACGATTACTGCTGGCAT
>JBAROU010000194.1:0-2429 GCA_049642385.1 Dehalococcoidia bacterium
CCGTAGACCGACCGGTCGAACACGTCCGTAAATCCGATCATCTGGAAGAAGAATGGGCGGTCGTCCGTTGGCGGCGAGATGTCGCCTGGAAAGCCGAGGTCGAGCGAGCTCACGTCCTCAGCCTCGGCGACTCGCACGAATGCCGGATCGCTCGGCGCGCCGCTAGGCGCCAGCAGCACTTGCCAGCCCAGACGTGACGCGAGCGTTCCAAGTTCCTCTCCGTCGGCTCCCGTAAACGGTTCGCGCGAAACCAGGATCGTGACCACACTCACCTCTGGATAACTGAGCGGGCCTCGCACGAGCATGATGTGATCGCTGGGCTGTTTCACACCCGCCTCACGTAGCACCTGTGCCGCCAGGCTCGTCAAGCGAAACGCCTCCATCGGCCGGGGTATGAAGTACCAGCGGGTGACGC
This sequence comes from Dehalococcoidia bacterium, assembly GCA_049642385.1. GTDB lineage: Bacteria > Chloroflexota > Dehalococcoidia > DSTF01 > RBG-16-68-14 > JBAROU01. The sequence goes on from JBAROU010000194.1 coordinate 416, forward strand.
TCATGAGTCCATTCGGGCTCAGGTGATCATAGAACGTCTTCCATGCCTCAACCGTGTAAAGCGAGTTCTCCGAAAGGGCAAACGCGCCCGCAGCCGTCGCGGCCCAGGTATCAGTCATCGGGATCTGGATGATGTCGTACTGCCTGTTAGAGCGCGCGATGTAACTACGCGCCTCATCATTCACGAACGATATCCCAGGCCTTTGGTCGAGGTGTCCGGTGAAATCACCGTACCTGTCATTCACGACCTTCAGCGTTGCGCCGTTCATCTCGACAGCCGTGATCGATGGTTGATGGAAGGCCATTGCCGCAAGGACGTCCCATCCGCCTCCGCTGCCGACGATGAGTACGCGCGAGTCTGGCCGGATAAAGTGGGCGGCGTTCACCACATAGTTTCGAAAGTGCCGCTGGAGCAACAGAGGATTGCCATCATACGCCGTCAGCGTCGTCCCCGCTGCCGCATCTATCGTTACCGATAGTTGACGTATCTTCGCCTCCTGCGATTCGCCAGCGCCTGCCGCTTCGGGAGGATCGAGGGTCTTTGGATCACCGTCCACGCGGATACGCGAGAACGCGTTCCATCGCTCGTACAACGGCACCGTCTCGTGCTCTCCCTTCGCGTAACGAATCCGCAAGAACGGTTCGTGGTTCTGCGCAGCGATAGCGTTGCCAACAGCCAGCGCCGCGAATACGACCACACCCAGCGCCGCAAATGCCACGATGCGCCTTTGCGTCGCATCGAGCGCGTAGCAGCATCCACCCACTGCCGCGAGCGCTGCGATTGCGATCACAGCGGATGGCCCGTCGCCGAGCAAATCGAGCAGCCAGATCAGCGTTACCGTGCCCAGTCCCGCGCCGATCAAATCGACCGCGTAGAGCCGGCTCACCTGCTCCGGGAACCGCGTCAGCGAGAGAGATACGGCGATCCCACTGAAGACGAACGGCACGGAGATCACCAGGTAGATCGCCGCTACCGTGCCGATCGAGCGCAGCGACCATGCCGGGTCGAACAGGATCCAGAGCTGCGCCACGAAGCTGGCCACGATTGTGAAACTGAAGAGCAGCGCTGCCTGCGACAACCGCTCCCGCGTCCGTTCCGGAGAGAACCACGCAGGCGCCAGATGCACAATCAACGCACCGACCGTCAGTCCGAACAACGCGACCGACACCGCAACGAACGCGAAGTGGTACCACATCGTCACGCTGAAGATGCGGGTGAGCAGGATCTCGTACATCAGCGTGCCGAGCGTGGTGAAGAACAGCCCGCCGTAGACGCCGGCGCCTGCCCGCGGTCCTGCCAGTGCTCGCTCCATCATGATGCGTGGAATGCTAGCCGGAGAGGCGAGCACGGTCAATGACGTTACCAAACGCCTCGGAGCCATCCGCAAAGAAAACAGTGATAGAATGCGGGGCCAGCCAGGACGTTAAACGAACCTTCGTATGCATCAGCCCGAACGTATGCATCAGCCCGAAGTCCAGATAGTTAGCAAGCTTAGTCAGATGCAGGATGCCATCGCCGTCCGGCGCGCCGTCTTCATCGACGAGCAGCGCGTCCCCGCGTCTGAGGAGATCGATGCGCATGATGGCGACCCGGACATCGTTAGTAGCGCCATCCACGTCGTCGCCTATCGCGACGGCCGGCCCGTCGCAACCGCACGCCTGCTGCTCGATACGCCCGTGTCAGAGCATGCGCACATCGGGCGCGTCGCCGTCCTAGCGAAAGAGCGCGGCCGGAGCTTTGGCAGGGCGGTCATGTTCGCGCTGCATGACGAAGCGCAACGCCGGGGCTACCCAGGCATCACGCTCGCTGCGCAACTCCAAGCAATCCCCTTTTACGAACGGCTCGGCTACGTCTCGCGCGGAGATGTCTTCCTCGATGCAGGCATCGAGCACCGCTGGATGGACTTCTCGTTCGAAAAGTAGTCTCGGCCCTCATCCTGAGAGCCGAGACCGAGGGAGGAGGCTCGATGGCCTGCGTTAAGTTCGAGGCACGAAACTCAACACGAGCCGACGAG
>JBAROU010000199.1:0-15006 GCA_049642385.1 Dehalococcoidia bacterium
GCATCATCCAGTGCAGCGTGGATCGCCTCGAGCGCGCTCTCGAGCTCCGTCCGGCCGAGGTCCTTCGCGTACGCGGTCGTGCCGATGCCGACGATCGCGGTCTTATCGCGCATCACGACGCGCTCTCCGGCGTCCACGCCTCGACGACGCCATCCGCGATCAGCCTGTCGATCTGCGCATCGTCGCAGCCAGTCTCGGCGAGTATCGCGCGTGTGTGCCCGCCGACGGGCTCCCACGGCCCGAAGGTCAGGTCTTCGTTTGAGAACTGCTGGAGCGCGCCGTGCCGCCAGTACTGGCCATAGACCGGGCTTTCTGTCGGCACCATGTGGTTCTGCTCGCGCATGTCCGCATCTTCGAGGCAGAAGCGCCCGGGGTCGCGCGTCTCGACCGCGACGAGCGGCACGTCGTGCTGGCGCATCAGCGCTTCCCAGTCCTCGGCCGTTCGTGCACGCAACGTCTCGCCGATCGTCGACGCGAGCTGCGTATCGTTTCGCCAGCCAGCCTCCCACTTCGAGATGAGGTCAGGACGCTCGATTGCATCGCAAAACGCTTGCCACTCAGCCTGGCGCAGGCAAGCGAGGAAGACCCAGCCCTCCGCCGCTTCGTACAAGCGATAGAGCGGCCCGACGCCGTACAGGTCGCCGTCGACCACCGCGGGCGCGGGCCGGCCGTCGTACGCGATCAGCTCGTCGGAATTGGCGTAGAGGTTCGAGGAGATCATCGTCGTCAGTAGCGACTGCCCCGCCTCAGCGGGCAGGCCCGCCGCGGTTGGCGGGCCTGTATCGCAACCGTCGCGCGCTTGTAACCCGAGCAGCAGCGCTGTCGCCGCGCCAATCGCCGCGTTGACGTCCGGGTTGGCCTCGTTCGCCTTGAGCATGCGCCACGCCTCGTGCTTCAGCGCATCGATGTCCGACGACGCGCTGCCTTTGCGCGGGTGGCCGGCGCCGGCCTGGCGCGCGGCGTTGCCGGCGATCGAGCCCGCGATCGGGTGGAATGCGGGCCGGCTCGCGTCCGGTCCGCTATCGCCGTACGAGGCGCCGTACAGATAGATCAGCTGCGGGTTGAGCGTCCGGCACGTCTCGTAATCGATGGCGAGGCGCTCCGGCACGCCGGGCCGGAAGTTGTGCAGGAGCATGTCCGCCTTGGCGATGAGCTTGTGGACGATGGCTCGGCCCTCGGGGTGCTTGAGGTCGATGGCGATGCTCTCCTTGCCCTGCGTCGTTGGGAAGGCGAGTAGGCCGCCCGCAGAGTAGCGGCTGTAGTCACCGCCGAGCGGCTCGATCTTGATCACGCGCGCGCCCAGGTTCGCGAGGATCGACGTGGCGTATGGTGCGGCGAAGAACGTTGCGAAGTCCACGACGGTAACGCCGGCGAGCGGGCCGCGCGCGCTGCTCGTCCCGTTGCCCGGCGCACGCGAGACGGAGCTGGCGCGCGATGGCCGCGCTGTGAGCACTTCGTCCGTGTGCTCACCGAGCGTTGGCGCGCGCTCGCCGATGCGTACGTCGCTCTTGGAAAAGCGGACGAGCGAACCGGGCTGGCGCGTCGTTCTGCCGTCCAGGCCGGGCACGTCGGCGATGTGGCCGTTGTGCGCGATTTGGCGGTGGTCGATCGCCTCCAGTGGCGTCAGGAAGCGATCGACGGCGACATTCGTGTGTTCATTGAAGATCGCGGCCCACTCGGCGTACGTTTTCGAGCGCACGCGCTCGAGCACGATCTCCCACAGCTCCTCTGAGTCGGCCTCGGCAGTGACGGATGGCATCTTCGCGAAGCGCTCCTGGCCGTACAGCTCGACGAGGCCGAGCGCCTCCATCTGCGCCAGCCAGAGGTGGTCGGCGGTGTTCGCGAACTGGAGCCAGACGCCGTCCTTGGTGACAGCAGGTAGGTAGTTGGGGCGGGGTACGCGGAAGTCCGGCCGGTGGACGACCTGGGGGTTGTACGCACGGCTCTTCTCGCCGTCTGATGTATCGCTGTTGTCAGCGCCGGTGCGTGGTGCGTTGTAGATGCCCTTCGTTGCCGCTTTGCCCGCCGTTGGCGCGTCGATGGCCGAGAGCTGCGGCGCGATCCACATCACCATGTCGTAGGGCATCAGCGCCGCAAGCAGCGAGACGCTCACCTTCTGGCCCGCGCCCGTCACGCGCTGCCGGTGGAGCGCGGCAAGGACGCCCTGCACCGTGAGCATCGCCGCCGAGTAGGAGGCGCACGGGACAGCCGGATAGCCGGGCCCATCGCGATCCGCGATGCGCTCGAACATCATCATCCGGCCCGACTTCGCGGCGACGAGCGCTTCGTAGCCGGGCAGGCCGCGCAGGCGGCCCTGATCGCCGTAGCCGGTGATCGAGGCGTAGACCGCGCCAGGGCTGATCGCGCGCAGCTGCTCGTAGCCGATGCCGAGGCGCTCCGTCGCGCCGGGCCGGAAACTCGTCACAACGACGTCGGCGTCCCGCACGAGGTCATGCGCGCGAGTTAGGCCCGGGTCTGTCTTGAGATCAATGACGACGCTCTTCTTGCCGCGGTTCCACGTCTGGAACGCCGGCAGAGCGCGCGCGGGGTCGCCCGCGGGCGGCTCGACCTTGATCACCTCCGCGCCGTTGTCGGCGAGCACCATCGTGGCGAGTGGCCCCGCCATCCACGTGCTGAAGTCGATCACGCGCAGGCCGTCGCAGGCGCTGCTCATCGCTCGCTGCCTCGTCCCATCTTACGCATGCAGCGAAGGGTGGGCACGCGCCCACCCTTCGTGTCTTGCATCGAATCGCGTTCGAACCGCTGCGCTTAGCGCCGCGCGGCGGCCTTTCGCTTCGTTGCCCCGCGTCCGTTGCGCGCAGCGCGCTTGGCTCCGTTGCTTGCCGAGACACGCACCGACGCCGACTTGCCATCGCGCGACGCGCGCATCTTGTCAAGCCCGTAGATGCGCATGGCGTTCCCTGCGACGAGCTTCTGGCGGTCCATCGGGTCGACCGCGCTCATCATCTCGTTGATGACGATGCGCGAGTAGGGCCAGTCGTTGCCGTGGTGGGGGTTGTCGCTGGACCACATCATGTTATTGATGCCCACCGAGTTGCGCAGCTGGATGCCGCTGTGGTCGTGCATGAAGGTGGCCGCGCAGTTGCTGTACCAGTAGTGGCTGGGCTGCTCCTTCAGGTCGAAGCCCACCCACGAGCGGTTACGCCAGTAGCGATCGTCCATCATCTCCAGGAAGTGGGGAATCCAGCCCACACCGATTTCGACGAAGACGACCTGGAGCTTCGGGAAGCGATCAAACACACCGGTGAAGAGGAACTGGCTGATGATCGGCGTGACGCGCGCGAAAACGCCCGCGTAGCTCGCGATCGCCCGCTTGCGCGCGGCGATCGCCTGGAGGCCTGTGGTCGCCGTCTGGAGGCCGGTCGCCTGCTTGAGCAGCGCCTCGCGCGACTCGAGCATGATGTGGACGTGCACCGGCAGGCCGGCGTCGACGCAGGCCGCCCAGAACTTGTCATCCTCGTCCGTAATGGCGTCGCTACCGTTGGGCCATGAGCCCATGAGGACGCCCTGCGCGCCCGCCTTCGCGGCCTTCTTCACGTACTTGACCGCGGTGTCGATGCCGAGGCTGGGGATCTGGTACATCGGGAAGATGCGCGAGCGGTCCGCCGCGGCGAACTCGTCGAGCGCGAACTCGTTGTACGCGTCAACGCCGGCGAGCGAGACTTTCTCGTCGGGCTGGCCGAGCCAGCGGAAGATCGTCCGCTCCGGCGGGAACGTGACGATCGCGTCCACGCCGTCGATGTCCATGTCCTTGATGCGCTCTTTGCCGTTGAAGCACGCCTTGCGCACCTCGTCGTAGCGAACGCCGAACCAGCGGAACTCCTCGAAGCGCTTGCCCGGCGTGGTGACGAGCCCGATCGGGTCGGGAGAGCCGCCCGTGGCGGCCTGCCAGGCGTCGCCGCCTTCGTGGTCCTTGATCAGCTTCGGGGCGTACTTCTGGTACGCCTTCGGCAGGTGCTTCTTCCAAATGTCGGGCGGTTCGACGATGTGCGTGTCGGCGTCGATCAGCGCGTAGCCGTTCTGTGTCATGGTGGAACCCCTTTCGGTGGGCTGAGTGTCGTGCGCGGCGTAGTATACATCCTCGTTCGGCGGCGTGACAAGGCGCGCCGAACGCAACTGTCTCGGTTCGTCAGGCTGGATCGAACAGCACGGGCAGCGCCGTCGGCGACCGGAACATCAGCCCTGTGATGTGCGGATCGTCGCCGTCCGGGTCGAGCCGAAGGTTGGGCAGCCGGTCGAGCAGGGCGTTCAGTGCGGTCGCCGTCTCCATGCGCGCCAGGTGCTGGCCCAGGCAGACGTGCGGCCCGAACCCGAACGCGACGGGCGGGAAGCGCTTCCGGAAGATGTTGAACGCCTCCGGATCCTCCCAGCGACTCTCATCGTGGTTTGCTGAGCCGGTGCACACCATCACGGCCGAGCCGGCCGGGACGTGGACGCCGGCTACGTCAACGTCTGCCGACGTCTGGCGGATGATCGACGTGAGGGGTGTCTCCCAGCGCAGCCCCTCCTCGATCGCCTGCGGGATGAGCGAGCGGTCGTTGCGCACGGCCTCTAGCTGTTCGGGATGCGTGAGCAGCCCAAAGAGCAGGTTCCCCGACGAACGGTAGGTGGTCTCTGCGCCGGCCGGAAGCAGCAGGCGCAGGAACGCGGTGATCTCCTCGTTGTCCAGGCGCTGGCCGTTCAGCTCGGCGTGGGCGAGCACGCTGATCATGTCGTCGTGGTGCTCCAGACGGCGTTCGTCGATGACCTCGATCAGATAGTCGCGCAGCTTCACGGACGCCTGGAGGCCGCGCCCAGGGTCGCCGGCCACGTTGATCAGTTCAATCGCCCAACGATGAAACTGGGGCAGGTCCTCTTCGGGAAGGCCGAGGAGGCCGGTGATGACGTTCACCGGAAATGGAAAAGTGAACTCGCGTACCAGGTCTGCGTGGCCGCGGGCGGCGAAGCGATCGATGAACCGGTCGATCGTCGGCGAGATTACCTCGATCTCCCAGCGCTCCATCGCGCGGCGGCTGAACGCCTGCTCCAGCAGCTCGCGGTACTGGCCGTGCTCCGGCTCATCCATCTCCAGGATCGAATGGCCCATCACGACGCCCATGGTGTTGGCGTATGCCTGGGATGAGAACGGCACGCCGGGCGAACGAAGCACTTGTGTCACCGCGTCGTAGCTCAGGGCGGTGAAGAGGGGCACATCGTGGTAAGCCATGCTCATCGCGTCGACGAAGCCGAAGGCGTTCCAGATGCCACCCTCGTACATGGGCGACTGCCGGCGCAGCTCTGCGAACTTCGGGTACGCATCGCGGATGAGGTCCGCGCCGAGCGCGTTGTCGAAGGCTTCGAAGGGATCGTACGTTTCGTCGTCGATTGTCGTCTGCGTAGCCACCAGCGTTCTCCCCTGCAATTGGCGCCTATTGCCGTGTTAGAGGCCTCGTAGGGTCGAGGCCTGCACCGCAGGTATAACGTGGACGGCGGGTGCGCGCCTACCCCTGATTGGGGGTATCTATCGTTTGCGGGTGGCCTGTGAACCTAAAAGAAGCCCTGCCGGCCTGCCTTGGCGGCAAGCTCGGTTCTGCGGGTGACGCCGAAGTAGCGCATGATCCGCTCGACGCGGTCCTTCACGGTGTGCGCGCTCAGGTACACGCGTTCGGCGATCTCGCGGTTGGAGAGCCCGTTCGATACGAGCTGGAGGATCGTCAGGTCGAGCTTGGTCAGCTCTTTCGCTTCGTCGTCCTGGGGGCCGCTGAGCTGCCAGCCCATCGCCAGCGCGGCGACGCGACGGCCGCGCCGCCTCACCCACGCGCCGCTCACCTCTACGTTCACCGGATGGCCATCCTTACGCAGCGCTTGCAGGACGAAGGGACGCAGCTCGCGGCCGCGCTGGAAGAGATCTTGTGCTTCCTGCATCTGCTCCGGCGCCATGATCTTGGTGAAGTGCTCGCCCACGAGCTCGTGCGCGTCGCCCTCGCCGTAGCCGAGCAGCTCGAGCGCCTGCGGGTTGAGGAAGATAAAGCGGCCATCGAGGTCGAGCGCGAAGATCGCCACACCGACGCCCTCCAGCAGGTCGCGGTACTTGACGGCGGGCTGCTCGTCGTCGCTCGGCGGTTGTTTACTCAAGACCCGCTTCTCCCATGCGAACCTCACCTGCGGCGGGCGAGCGGGGGTTCGTGGTACGCAGTGTAGCGAAAGATCAGGCGAGGTTCTCCCTGAGCCGACCAGGGTGGCGCTGGCCGGGCCTCTCAGGTGATCGCGCCCTTCTCCTTGAGATCCGCGATCTCCTCCCATGAGACGCCCAGCTCCTGGAGGACCTCTTCCGTGTGCTGGCCCAGCTCCGGCGCGCCGCTCTTTGGCTCGACGATGCCGTTGTTGTACTGCACCGGGCTCGCGACGAGGCGTCCCTCCGGGCGTGTTGGGTTCTGAGGGAGGTAGCCGTTCGCCTCCGTCTGCACGTCGTTCGCCGCCTCAAGCGGCGTTTGGACCGCTGTCCAGACGCAGTCGTGCTCGGCGAGGCGGACAGCCCACGCGTCCTTCGTGCGCGAGGCGAACGTCTCGCGAATGAGCTTGCCCAGCTCATTGCGGTTCTCGGCGCGCGCATCGAAGGTGGCGTAGCGCGGGTCGGCGATGAGGTCCTCGCGCTCGAGCGCGTGGCAGAACTGCTCCCAATAGCGATCGCCCTGGAGCATGTTGAGCATAATCATGCGCTTGTCGCTCGTCGTGTAGATGCCGACGAGGGGGTTGGGCGGCGCTTTCGCGCCGATGCCGACCGCGTCGCGCGGGTCTTTGCCGAGCATCGAGCTGGCGAGGACATCCGGCGCGAGCGCCCACATGCCGGAGTTGAGCAGCGAGAGATCGACGAGGCCACCCTTGCCCGTGACGGTGCGCCGGTAGAGCGCCGCCGCGATGCCGCCGGCCAGCGCCACACCGCTCATCACGTCCCCGAACGCCGCGCGCTGCATGACGAACGGTCCGCCCGGCGGGCTGAACATGTGCGCGATGCCCGTGCGCGACCAGAAGGAGATCGCATCGAAGCCGGCGTTGGCGGCGTCAGGGCCGCGCTGGCCCTGGCCGTGGCCGCGCGCGTAGACCAGCCGCGGGTTCGCTGGCTGAAGGTCGTCGTAGGTGATCTTGAGACGTTCGCGCGCGGGCTCCAGGAAGCTCGTCAGGAAGACGTCCGCCTGAGCGATCAGCCTGACGAAGACCTCGCGTCCGTCGTCGTGCGCCAGGTCGATGCCGATGCCGCGCTTGCCGCGGTTCATCTGCTCAACCATGTAGTTGTAGTCGCCGGTGCTGGCAATCAGCCCGCCCGCCATCAGTCCGCGCAGCGGGTCGCCGCGCTGCGGGTGCTCGACCTTGATCACCTCAGCGCCCCAGTCGGCGAGCACGGCGCCGGCCGACGGGACGAAGCCCCACTCGGCCAGCTCGACGACCTTGGTGTTCTCGAGCAGCGGTTCCATGGTTGCTATGACGTGGCGACGCCTTGCTTGCGCAGCTGCGGCATCACTTTAGATGCCATCAGCTCCATGCTGCGGAGCACCTTCTTCTGGGACAGGCCGCCGATGCGCGTCCAGGCAAGGTAGTCCGTGAAGCCGCACAGGTCGCTCATCTCGCCGATCTGCTGCACAACTTCGTCCGGGCTGCCGCAGATGACGGCGCCCGCCTTGACGACGTTGTCCCACTCGGCGAGGTGGAGCACGTCGCGAATCTGCGTGTACAGCTCGAACGTGGGCACGGCGGGCTGGCCCTTGGCTGGCGCGATGTACTTCCCCAACGTGCGGAAGTACCACATGACACCTTCCTTGAAGTCGTTGAGCGCCTCCTCCTTCGAGTCGGCCACGTAGGTCATGCTCAGCGCCGCGATGCGGGCGGCCTTCGGGTCGCGGCCGTGATCGCGTAGCGCCTGCCGATACTCCTCGATCTGCCCCGCGCCGGTCTGGACGTTGAAACCGAAGATCGGCGCGCACAGCAGGTTCAGCCCGTAGCGTCCACACAACTCGAACGTCTGCGGCGAGAGCGAGGCCATCCAGATCGGTGGGTGAGGTTGCTGCACGGGGCGTGGGTACACGCTCAGATCGTCAAACTTGTAGAACTGCCCATCGTAGCTAAACGATTCGTTGCTCCAGACCCCTTCGATGACCTCGACGCACTCGCGATAGATGTCACGCGAGCGCGATTGGTCGATGCCATAGCCCGCGTACTCGTGCGGTTGGTAGCCGCGCCCGATGCCCAGGTCGACACGGCCGTTGGAGATCACATCGAGGAAGGCGTAGTCTTCGGCGACGCGCACCGGGTGGTTGAGGGGCAGCACGACCACGCCCGTGCCCAGGCGGATGCGCTTGGTCCGCGCCGCAAGCGCAGCCAGCACAAGCGACGGCGTGGCACAGTGGCCGTACTCGCGGAAGTGGTGCTCGGCCGGCCACACGGAGTCGAAGCCGAAGTCCTCGGCGCGCAGCATGATGTCGAACTGCTCGTCGATCAGCTCCTTCTCGGTGCGATCGCCGGGGTTCTCGAAGAGCTGAAGCAGGCCGAAGTCCACGAAGACGCTCCCTCATGGTGGAGGCGCGGCGCGGTTAGCACCGGTCAGCGCGCGGTGTCCACCAGCGCCGCAAGCGTAGCAGCGAGTTCTTTGCGCTGTCAAGACGAGCGGGCCGTTCTGCTTGACAGCTTCCAGGGGCGGGGATAAGCTGTGGTCGCTCGACAACATGATTCGTCCCACGCTACGTATCATGCGTGGAAGGAGGCATCAATTGGCCGCGACAGCGATAGATCCGTATCCGCTCAAAGCGGTGGTGGGCGACGCGAGGGTGATCGACGTCGACACGCACTACACGGAGCCGCCTGACCTCTGGACGTCACGCGCGCCCGCCGCGCTGAAAGACAAAGTGCCGTATATGAAGACCATCGATGGCCAGAGCCTCTGGTTCGTTGAAGGCGACCGGCCCTGGGGCGGCGTCGGTACGACCGTCGTCGGCGTGGGCGGCCAGAAGTTCCGAGGGAAGCTGAGCCTCGCATCGTTCGAGGAGATGGACCGGGCCGCTTACGAAGTGAAGCCGCGCCTCGAGGTGATGGACCGCATGGGCGTTTGGGCCCAGATCGTTTACCCGAACGCCTGCGGCTTCGGCGCGACGAAGTTCCTGAGCATCTCGGACAAGGAGTTGCAGTTCGAGTGCGTGCGCCTGTACAACGACGCCGTCGCCGAGTGGCAGAAGGACTCCGGCGACCGGCTGTTCCCGCAGGGTCTGCTCCCGTTCTGGAATATGGAAGCGACCTTGAAGGAAGCACGGCGCATTAAGGAAGACCTCCATCTCACCGGCGTGACATTGACGGACCGCCCCGAGGTGTTCGACCTGCCGGATTATGGCCAGCCGTACTGGGAGCCGTTCTTCGAGCTGATGAACGATCTGCAACTTCCGCTCGACTTCCACATTGGTTCTGGCATGAAGAGCTTTGTGCTGGACGACTGGGCCTGGCGATCGTTGGGGCCGCAGCGCAAGCTCGCGTCGATCGCGACGCTGATGTACATGTCGAACGCGTACATGATCAACTCGTTCATGCTCAGCGGCGTGCTCGATCGCTATCGCAACCTTAAGCTCGTTTCGGTGGAGAGCGGGTGTGGCTGGATCCCGTTCATCTTGGAAGCGTGCGAATACCAGTGGGAGGAGATGGCACCGGACGAGGCAAAGGAGCTGGAGCGCCGCCCGACCGAGTACTTCCGTGACCACATCTACGCCACGTTCTGGTTCGAGGACTTTGGCGTGAAGCACTTCATCGAGTCGATCGGCCCGAACAACCTGCTGTTTGAGACCGACTTCCCGCACCCCACCTGCCTGTACCCCGAGTCGCAGGCGCACCTGGCGCAGGTCCTCGAGCGGTTGGAGCCCGATGTGCGGCAGCGGGTCGTGCAGGACAATGCCCTCGCGATCTATAAGCTGCCAATGCCGGCGTAGGGTAGGGGACAACGAGATCATGAGAGGCCGCCTCGTTCGAGGCGGCCCTTTCGTTTCGTTCTGGCGGCTTTCGGTCGCATCGCCCGTCCGGTTTAATCGAGCTGCGCTTTTGAGGAGCGAGCATGACGTCTGAGCCGAACACGATCCCCAAACCGGCGCCTTCGCCCAACGAGATCACGCGCTTCTTCTGGGACGCCGCGCGCGAGCACAAGCTCGTCATCCAGCGCTGCGACGACTGTGGCTATTACATCCACTGGCCGCAGGTCGTCTGTCCGCGCTGCCAGTCGGATCGCCTCCGTCCCGCCGAGGTGAGCGGTAGAGGAACGGTCTACTCGTTCACGATCGTTCACCACGTCTTCCACCCGGGCTTTGAATCGCCCTATAACCTCGCGATCGTAGAGCTCGAAGAGCAGGCCGGGCTGCGCTTGCTGACGAACATCCTGGACTGCCCGAACGATGCTCTGCGCGTCGGCATGCCGGTCGAGGTGACGTTCGAGGACCGTGACGGCTACGCGCTGCCCCAGTTCCGCCCCAGGAGCGACGGGTGAGCGCCGGGCGACCGGTCGCGGTCGTTGGCGTCGGTATCTCGCCGATCCTGCGCGATGGTAACGAGCCGGTCGAGCGCCTCGCCGTCAGCGCGTGCAAGAACGCCGTCGCCGACGCAGGCGTGGCGTCAGCGGACATCGACGGCGTGTTTCAGTACTCGTTCGGCTGGGACTCGCCCGACTGCCACTACATGCAGCAAGCGCTCGGCATCCCGGACCTCGCCGCGTACGGCGATATCGGTGCGATGGGGCCGTCCGGCCTCGCCGGCGCGCTCGATGGCATTACCGCCGTGGCGTCCGGTGCGTGCGAGACGGCACTCGTGTTCCGCGCGATCTCGCAGGCGGCGGGCCATACCGGCTCCGCGCGCGGGATGGGCGGCGGCGGGCCCATCGGCGCGATGGGTGAGTTCCTGGAGTTCACGCTGCCCTACGGCCACTTCCCGATCATCCCGACCATCGCCATGATGATGCAGCGTCGCATCGCCGAGCTCGGCGGCTCGATCGAAGACTATGGCGCGATCGCGGTGAACGCGCGCACGTGGGCGGCGCTGAACGAGCGTGCTGTCCTGCGCGAGCCGATCACCATGGACGATTACCTCTCGTCGCGCGTGCTCGCCGAGCCGCTGCACCTGCTCGACTGCGACTACCCCGTGAGCGGCGCGTGCGCGGCGATTATCACGACAGCGGAACGCGCGCGTGATCTACCGAAGCAGCCCATCGTCGTCGACGCGTTCGCCTACGCGACGGGCCCGCGTCCGGACTGGATCCAGGCGGAGGACTTCATGTACGGCGCGACGCGCCGCTGCGCCGACCGACTTTGGAACCGCGCGTCCGTTATGGCGAACGACATCGACGTGGCGCTACTGTACGACGGCTTCACGCACATCGCCATCTCGTGGATTGAGGCGCTGGGCTTCTGCGGCATTGGAGAGGCGGGCGACTTCCTCGAAGGCGGGCGTCGCATCGGGCCGGGCGGTGCGCTGCCGCTGAACACCCACGGCGGGCAGCTCGCGGCGGGCAGGCTGCATGGCCTGGCGCACCTCGTCGAAGCGGTACAGCAGCTCCGGGGTGAGTGCAGCGAGCGTCAGGTGCCGGACGCCCGCGTCGCGGTCGTGACGAACGGGCAGGGGCCCCAGTGCGGCGCGCTCGTCCTACGCGCGGACTGAGAGCAGCCGCTCGTCGTTACTGCCACTTCGGCTCGCGCTTCTCCATCCACGCGCGCGGCCCTTCGATCGAGTCCGGATGGCCGCGCAGGCTGGCGCTTCGTTTGAGTGATGCTGCGACCGCTTCGCTCAGCGGTAGCTCCAGCGTTTCCCACATGGTGCGCAGCGCCTGCTCTACCGCCGCCGGCGAGTTCGCCGCGATCTTGTTCGCGATGTCGAGTGCAGCGTCCAACAGCGCGTCGGGCGAGGTGACCTCGCTCACGAGGCCGAGTCGCAGCGCCCTCTGTGCGTCGATCGCTTCGTGGCGGCCGGCGATCAGCATGCGCATCACCGCCTCGAATGGGATCTTGCGCGCAAGCACCACCGGCCCCACCGGCGCCAGGATGCCCAGGCTCACGCCGGTGTTCGAGAAGCGCGCGTTCTCCGACGCGACGACGACGTCGCTATCGCCGACGAACATCAGCCCTCCACCGATGCAGTGTCCGTTGACGGCGCCGATGATCGGCTTCCAAACGTCGTTCTGGCGGCCGGTGACGCGCAGCTCCATCGGGTCGCCGTCTTCTGAGCCGCGTCCGCCTGAGGCGGACATCTCGGGGTCGCGCAGGTCCACGCCGGTGCAGAAGTAGCGGTCGCCCGCGCCCGTGAAGACGATCGCGCGCACGTCGCGGTCGTCCTTCGCGGCCTGCCACGCCTCGGGCAGCTCCTGCCGCATCGCTTTGAAGCTCAGCGCGTTCGCGCTCTGCGGCCGGTCGAGTGTGATGATGGCGACGTGGTCGCGCTTCTCGTAGCGGACATCGGGCATAGGCGTATCTTCCTCCGGGAACGGTCGCACCAGTGTAACGCAGCGAACGCTAGGCGCGGGGCAGACCGAGGCCGCGCGTCGCGATGATGTTGCGCTGGATCTCGTTCGAGCCGGCATAGATGCTCGCAGCCACGGACGACAAGTAGCCCTCCACCATCTCGCCGGAGAACGGCGCGCGCGGGTCGTCGCTGCGCAGCTGACCCCATAGGCCGAGCAACGAGAGGCCGAAGCGAAACATCCGCTGCGAGACCTCTGTCTGGTACACCTTGAGCGCGGATGCTTCGTGCGATGGGCTCTGGCCCTTCGCCTGCATGTCGCCGACGCGATAGCCCATCGCTTTGCCGACGTTATTCGCGATGACAAGATCGGCCAGGCCGAGACGATATCGCTCCTTTACGTCTGGCCTGCTCTCGCGCAGGAAGCCTGCGAGCTGCTCGAGTACGCGGCGCTGGCCGGCGAACGCGACGATGCCACTGCGCTCGAAATCGAGCACGGTCATGGCGACGTACCAACCCTGGTTCTCGTCACCCACGAGATTCCGGCGAGGAACGCGGACGTTCTCGAGAAACACTTCGTTGAAGTGATGCCGGTCGCCCATGTGGATCAGCGGACGAACGCTGATGCCGGGCGATTTCATATCGATCAAGAAGAAGCTGATCCCCTTGTGCTTCGGCGCGTCCGCGTTGGTTCGTGCCAGCAGGAACATCCAGTCCGCATGATGCGCTTCGGATGTCCACGTCTTCTGGCCGGTGATCAGGTAGTCATCGCCGTCGCGGACGGCGCGGGTCTTTAGACTCGCCAGGTCGGAACCAGCTTCCGGCTCGGAGAAGCCCTGGCACCAGATGACGTCGGCGCTGGTGATCCCCGGCAGGTGCCGCCGCTTCTGCTCCTCCGTGCCGTGAACGATGAGCGCCGGGCCGAGCAGGCTGACGCCGAGCGCGCGCGTGCCGGTGTCGGGCGGCCCGGCGTAGCCAAACTCCTCGCTGATCACCATCTGTTCGTAAATAGAGGCGTCCATGCCGCCGTACGCCTTCGGCCACGCGGGAGCGATCCAGCCCCGTTCGGCGAGCTGCTTGTTGAACAGCTTTGCCTTCTGAAATCCGTCCTCGGTGACGACGAGGTTGCCGATGCTTCCGACGCGGTCGCGCGGGCTCAGCTCCGGCGTGTGCTCGCGCAGGAACTGCCGGACCGCGCCGCGGAGCTGCTCTTCGGCTTCACCGAACCTAAAGTCCATCTCGTGATCGTGCCATTATAGCCTCGCCGCGCTTAGAGCGACGCGCGCACAAAGCGGAGCGCCCCCGAATGGGGGCGCTCCGTTGCGCTCTATGCGCCTGCTCTCGGAACCGTCGTTACTGAACGATCGGGTTCGTCGGGCAGTTGTGGCCGAACTGGGCAACGATGGCAGAGATGTCTCCCACCGCGACCGCTCCGTCCGGACCCTTCACGTTCCAGCCTCCAGCCGACCCGACCAGTCCACCACCACTGTCGTACTGCGGGTGGTAGCCCGTCACCGGGATCGTGCTGTTGCTGCCCTTGGCCTTGGAGTAACGGTTGAGCGCCGCTGCGCCCAGCGAGTCGTTCGTGCCGAAGCGACCAACGATTGCGGTGATGTCACCGACAGCAACCGCGCGGTCCTTCGAGCCCTGCGACGTCGCCGTCACACCGGTCGTCACCGTTCGCATGTCCCAGAAGTTCAGGGGGTCGCGTAGACCACCCGAACCAGGGACCTTGCCGAGCTCATCGACCGTCGCGCAGTTGTCGCGGTCGTGGTCGAAGTTCTGCGGCTGCTCAGCGAACTCCAGCGGTACCGCCGGCGGCGAGCCCGTGGGCGTCCCCGCCTTGCAGGCAGCCGGCGTCTGCGCTGTGTAGATCGTCACCGAGCCCAGACCACCGTTCAGGTCGATCGTGCCCGTCGCGTAGATGCTCGGCCCCTGGATGGCGTTCTCTACGTGCTGGAAACAACCGGAGAAGGTGATCACGTTCCCGGCGATGGTGCCGTTGAGCACGGTATGTCCGCCATTCGCCACGCTGTCCACGTCACCGAAGCCAGCGTTGTTCGGCGCCGCGGGGGTCGGGTCGTGGCGCGGTCCGCCGCCAGCCGTGCCGTCGCCACACTGACCGCCCGGCGGAATCGCCGCGGGGCCTGCCGCCGGCGGGCAGGTGTTGCCCGACGCGCAGGTGGTCACCGACGTACTCGATACGTCCTCACAGTTAATCGTGAGGGCGGGGGCGTTGGTGTAACAGTGCGCCCTGATCGTCGCCGCGGCGCCAGCCACCGACGCCGACGTGGCGCAACTGAAGAACACGCCTGGAATGACCATGCAGTCGTTCGGGTCAGCAGCGTCGGCGCCATCGGCACCGCCGTTGTCGATGCCATCGCGGCAAGAGCCTGCGCCGCCGCCGTCCTCGGTCTTGTCCCAGTCAGCCGGGGCCACGGTCACGACAACGCTGCCGGTGTTGGTGAGCGTGGTGTCCGAGTCGCTCGGGTTGTACGGGTCATCCCCGCACGTGCCCGGAGGCGTCACGGCCAGCTC
>JBAROU010000206.1:0-5158 GCA_049642385.1 Dehalococcoidia bacterium
GCGGTGGCGGTGGTGGCAGCGCCGGCGGCGGCGGTGGAGGTAGCGGCGGTGGTGGACCGAGTCCTTCGTAGGAACAGCTTCGCCTGATTCGCGCACTTGCCACAGGCCCCCGCGTAACGCACACCGCAGGTCTTGCCTTCTACCCACGCCGCCACTTCTTGCACGCGCGGGAGTCGTATGTTAGTATCTCCTTCGCTGTCTCCGCCCCACGCGGGCGGCCTGCCCACCGGGCAGACGACGAGCTAGCGACAAGCGCGAGGCCACTGGTGGTCCGCCTGAGACGGATTGCTGGTCGGCCTTTAGCGTGTCTGTAGAGAACAGAAGAAACGCACGTAGGAGGTGCGGTCATGACTCGCCCTTCGCCTGAGGCGGAGGGCTCGCGGAAGGAGGGACGTCCCGATGCACTTGGTCATCGATGGGTTCGGCGGGAACCCGCAACGGCTCGCCAGCGAGGAGCTGGTCCTGGAGTTGCTCGACCGGTATCCCGAACGCATCGGGATGACGAAAATTGCCCCCCCGCACGTCCAACGGTACGAGGGCGGGAAGCCGGATGACTGGGGCGTGTCCGGTTTCGTCCTGATCGCGGAATCACATATCGCCATTCACACCTTCCCGGACCGGGGCTACGTCTGGGCGGATATCTTCTCCTGCAAGAGCTTCGATAAGGATCTAGCCGTCGAAGGCGTCCGTGAGGCGTTCGAACTCGCGGATGTGAGTACGCGCGTGCTGGAGCGTGGTTTGGAGTACCCGCATGAGGTCTCCGCCTCGATCCCGCTTGCGGAAGAAGAGCGCCGGGCTGTTGGCGTCGGTGCGGAGGAGCGCGCGTGAGCGACTTACGCCACACGCCGGTGGTGCCGTTCCCGATCAGCGAGCATACAAGCGCGTCCGAGCTGATCGAGCGGATGGGCGGGACATCGTTCCAGGCGCGCAACGTCGCTTCGGCGGCGCGCATCTGGGCGGACATGCTTGTCGATCCAGACGCGACGATCCTGCTAGGCGTAGCGGGAGCGCTCGTGCCTGCGGGCATGCGGCCCGCCCTGAGCTATGTCATCGAACACCGGCTGGTCGACTGCGTGGTGAGCACCGGCGCGAACCTGTTCCACGATCTGTACGAATCGCTGGGCGCGCCGCACTGGCAGCACCCGGCCGCGACGGACGACGTGGCGCTCGGTCGCCTGCGGTTCAACCGCTTCTATGACGTGCTGGCGCCGGAGACGGACTTTACGGCCGCCGAGGAGTTCGCCGTGCGTTTTATCCGAACGCTGGAGGCGGACCGACCATACAAGACGCGCGAGTTCTTCTCGCTGTTGGGGCAGGCGTTGATCCCCGCTGCGAAAGAGGAGGGCATCCTCACCGCGGCCGCGCGCCAGGGCGTGCCGATCTACTGCCCGGCTCTGGGCGATAGCATGTACGGGCTGGCGCTGGCGAACGCTCGCACGCGCTGGGCCCACAGCGTGCAGTTCGACGTCGTGGGCGACGTGCTCGAGACGACGCGGATCGTGACGAATGCGGCGAAGTCGGGCGTGATCTACCTGGGCGGTGGCACGCCCAAGAACTTCATCCAGCAAGCGGCGGCGGCGGCGTACACGCAGGGCCGAGAGACCGACGGTCATCGCTACGGCATCCAGATCACGATGGATCAGCCGCAGTGGGGCGGCCTCTCAGGCTGCACGTTCGAGGAGGCGCAGTCGTGGCGCAAGATCGCGCCGGAAGCCGAATTCGTCACGGTCAACGTGGAGGTGACGGTGGCACTGCCGCTGATCGTGAGTGCGCTCGTGGAGTCGCACGCAGATGCGATAGCGCAGCGCAAGGCGCCGGCCCCCATGTTCGATTACGCTGCCCACTCTCCAGCGCCCGCGCCCAACGGGGCGACTACTCGATAGGAGCGCGTCCCATGGCGGACGAGCCCTTTGACACTGCTCAGGACGAGCGCTTCTTCCCCCGACAGAGCTTCGCAGCTCTTCCCGAAGAGTACGCCGGATATAAGCGGGCGCGCGTTGTGGTGCTGCCGGTGCCGTACGACGCGACGGTGACGGCGCGCGCGGGGGCGCGCGATGGCCCTGGTGCGATCATCGCCGCGTCGGAAGATATGGAGCTGTACGACGTCGGCCTCGGCTACGAGCCGTTTCGTTGGGGGATCCACACGTTGCCGGAGCTGGCGCCTCACTCGGGGAGCCCGGAGGCGACGCTCGGGCGTGTCGAAGACGTGGTGGGCGAGCTGCTCGACGACGGCAAGTTCGTCGTTACGCTGGGCGGCGAGCATACGGTCGCGGTGGGCGCGGCGCGGGCGCACGCATCGCGCAGGGCTGGCCTCTCGGTGCTGGCGATCGACGCGCATGCGGACCTGCGCGACAGCTATCTGGAGAGCCCGTACAACCACGCCTGCACGCTGCGCCGCATCCTGGAAGTCGCACCGGTGACGCAGGTCGGGCTCCGTAGCGCCGAGGCGGAGGAGGCGTCGCTGATCCGCGATCGCGACCTGGCGTTCTACTCGCCGCAGGCGTTTCGGGCGCCGGGCGCACCGGGCGAGGTGGTCGACAAGCTCTCGAACGATGTCTACATCACGATTGACCTGGACGGCTTCGACCCGTCGCAGATGGCGGCGGTGGGCACGCCGGAGCCGGGCGGGCTACTTTGGGACGAAGTGGTGGAGCTGCTCGCGACGGTGGCCTCGTCACGGCGCATCGTGGGCTTCGACGTGACGGAGCTGGCGCCGGACGAAGGGCCGCGGGCCTGCGCGCAGTTCGCGGCGAAGCTGACGTATCGATTGGTTGGGCTGGCGCTGGGGCGGCCTGGCGAGGGGTAGCTGAACGTATCTCGTCGTTAGTGTCAATCCGTATTCAAAAGTGCGAATGCGCGCATACTGAAGATTACGTATATTGACATAATGTCATTGACAGGATTCGAAGGGCGAGTATACTGGCGGTGCACTGGCACCCCGTTGGCTTCAGTGGGCCGGGCCTGGAGGCTGGTGGGGGAGTCAGACTCAGGCAAGGCGGCTACTCGGAGCTTAGCGCCGAGCGCTTGTACGAACCGCTGACGGGCGGTTCGTACTCTGTTTATGTCCCTGGTATGAAGTGCTACGAAGTGTTCGTTTTTGTCAAACTTGAGGAGGAGCCAGGCACATGATCAAGAGACGAGCCCGCCAATCTCAATGCTCGCGCTGGCGATCATCGTTGTAGCGCTCTTGGCCTTGTTCAGCCAAGGGGTCACGGCCCAGGCCGGTCTCAGTCTCGACAGCGATGGCGACGGCTGCACCGACGGCGAGGAGCTTGGCCCAAGCCCACAGTTGGGCGGTATGCGTGATCTCAATAACCCGTGGGACTTCTTCGATACGCCGCCGCGCGACAATAGCATCACTGTCGCGGACATCCTTCGCATCGTGGTCCACTTTGGAACCTACGAGGCGCTGCCCCACTCTGGCTATGATCCGTGGTTCGATCGAGGTCCGCCTGTATCCGGTGGCGACCCGTGGGACCTGAGTGAACCCGATGGCGCCGTGAGCGTCGGCGACATACTCTTTACGATCACCCAATTCGGCCACCACTGCGACGCGCTGGAACCGCCGCCGCCACCCCCGGACTTCGATGCCCTGTTCGAGGGAATGACCGGACACACGGTTGGTGAGCTTGAGGAGTGGTTCGAGCTTAACTTGGCGTCGCGATCCATCTCCCAACACCTCCAGGATGGCACCCTGTCGATCGCCTGCCAAACCGAGAACGCAACGATGTACGCGCTGAACATCGATCCGCCGGACTGGGGCAGCGAAGGGACGCTCGATCCCGATAACCTGCCGACGTGGATGGACGACATTCCCACGGGCGACAGCGACCCAGAGGTGCCTCCAGCGGGTGACTGCATGAGCGGCGCGCTGACGAGCAGCCAACGGACAGCATCCAGCCATAACTCGTGTAGCAAGTCGGCATGGGTGGGCATGGCGTCCATCTTGGGTATTCCCATGGATACCCTGGCCGAAGCGCGGGCGAAAACATGGTGCGAGACCACGAACTGGATTCTCGCGACCATCGTCGGCTTGATAAAGGTGCGGCTCGTGCCTCCGTTCAGCGCCGACCTCCTGGCGAGCGCCTTTCACGCGGATACCAACATTGACTACAGCTACGCGGACGCCCGCGCACACCTCGCGCAAGGTCGCTGCGCGGCCGGTGTCGGCGTTCACGGTGCCATAGACACGCACGGTCTCGGTACCCAGTATTGGCTTGACGTGAGTCTCTCGCCGGGCCTGTACTGCCGAGAATGAAGCCCCTAATGTGGCGCCTGGCGCTGGTCGTCGTGTTCGCGCTTTGGGGTAGCCTCGCAGGCGTCGCATGTGTCGACGACGGCCCCCGGCAACCACCGCTGCGAGACTCCCCAATGCTTCGAGCCGAAATTGCCGACACGCTCACGAGGTTTGCGCAGGCTCTCCGAGATCGAGACAGGGCCAGCCTTGCCGATCTCTGGTCGGCTAGCTGTTCTGAGGCCGACCGTATGCGGTCCGAGGAGGCCGTCGCGTTTCTAATAGGCGCCATTGAGATGGTCGAACCCTACGAGCTTCACGTCAACGCGCAGACACTCCGCCTTGAGATCATCCAACCCGATCGTGTCGTGGTGCCGGCAGATAACAAGGGCGATGCGGTCACACTCGGTGGCACGTTTGCGCCCGACGCGACCCTGCTCCCAGAACTACCCATGACATTCGTGAACGAGCGGAACGGGTGGCGCGTGGCGACGTGCGAGTTGATTGAGCCGCCGGAGTGAAGAGAGACGCAGGGATGCGGCTCTCTCTGTGGTTCCTTGATGGAGCTACCGGGACTCGAATTCGGCCCGACAGGGGGTGAGCTCGGCAGGCCGAGACCGGCGAGCCCGCCGCGCTGAGCGCAGTGGTTCTAGCGCCCGGCGGATGTCTTGAGGGCCCGGATCTGCGTGAGGTGGTTCTCGTCGTGGGCGATGGTGTCATCGACGAGCTGGCGGATGCTCATTCGGCCGAACTCGGGGTGCCGTCCCTGCCGCGCCCAGTTCCAGTGCACCAGGTCGGCCAGCATGTCGATGGTCTCGCCGCGCTGGGCGGCGAATTCGTCGAGAAGGGCCGTCAAAGTCGCGTCCTGGGGGTTGCGCTCTCGAATGAGAGCTTCCTGGTCGTACGGCTCGAGGCGGGGCTCCT
>JBAROU010000215.1:0-9507 GCA_049642385.1 Dehalococcoidia bacterium
GAGCTCAGCCCAGGAACGCGACCGCTTACTGGCCGCTCTCGATAGCAGCGTCAACGCTGTCCTGGCGGTGGACAGCGAGGGCCAGATCTCGTTCGCCAACGTGGCAGCCGAGCGCTTGTTCGAGCGGCCCCGCGACGACCTGCTTGGCAATTCCGTTGCCTGGGTGCTGCCGGACGAGCAGGTGATAGACGCCGTACGCCAGAGTCGGCAGGAGGGGCGCGCGGAGACCTGTGTGATCGAACGGCCCGGTCGCCAGTATCTTGAGGTGTTCAGCACGCCGATTATCGGCGGAGACTGGGTCGCGTTACTCATGTTCCACGACATCACAGACGTGAAGCGGACAGAACAGGTACGCCGTGACTTCGTCGCGAACGTCTCTCATGAGCTCCGCACGCCGCTCGCCTCGATCAAATCCGTCATCGAGACGCTTCAGGCCGGTGCCCTGGACGACAAGCGGGCTGCGAAGGACTTCCTCAGGCGCGCAGAGGGGGAGGCCGATCGCCTGGTACAACTCGTGGAGGAGCTGCTCGAGCTGTCGCGGATCGAGGCGGGCGTGGTGCCGCTGGCACGCGAACCGGTGGAGATCGACGCGGTTCTCAACGAGGCGGTGAACCGCCTGATGCCGCAGGCCATCCGGCGGCAGGTATCGCTCACGCTCGATACGAAGGACGACTTGCCGGCTGTGATCGGTGACGCCACCCGGCTGGAGCGCGTCGCTCTCAATCTCATCCACAATGCGATCAAGTTCACGCCAGCAGGCGGCTCGATCAACGTCTCAGCCAACTACGAAGACAACTCCGTCATCGTACGCGTGCGCGATACCGGGCTGGGCATCGAGCCGGAGCAGTTGCCGCGCATCTTCGAGCGCTTCTACAAGACCGACCGCTCGCGCGAGAGCGTCGGCACGGGCCTCGGGCTGGCGGTCGTCAAGCACACCGTGGAGGCTCACGGCGGTGTCGTCCGCGTGGAGAGCGTGACGAGGCATGGCACCACGTTCAGCTTCACCCTGCCGATCGCTCACCCTTAGAACGCCCTTAGCGTCGCCCAGCGTTTACCTAAGGTTCATCTGTTATTAACTGGCGTCAACTTCATGTTAACCTCGCGGCGATACGCTACATCACGAGGACATGATCGAACGACGCAAGCAAACACCGGTCGGTCCTCCCAAGAGGGCGGGGTCCGGGAGAAGCGTACACGGGATGCGGGGCCCTGATGCGCCTCCATGGACCCTACCCCTTTCCGCCAGAAGGAGGTCACATGAATCCCACTAGTACGAACGGCATCACTCACGATGACGGAGCGGCTTCTGCAGACGTCCTGACTAGAGCGCTCGACCGTCTGTTCCGTCTTGACGGTGAGGCCGCCACAGAACTCTTGCTTGTTCGCCACGCCGAGCCCGACTCCCATAACCAGGCGTGCGTGGACTCGCCGCTGAGCTCGCACGGCCAATGGCAGGCGCAGCGCCTTGCCGAGCGGCTCCAGAGCACCCCGATCGACGCGATCTATGCCTCGGCGACGCGCTGCCCGGGCTCGAACCCGCGCGCACGTTCCGCCGCCGAGTCATCCAGGCGATCGAGGCGGTCCTGGCACACCACCCCAGCGGTCGGGTGGTGGTCATAACCCACGCCAGCGTAATCAATGCCTATCTGAGCATGCTGCTCGAAGTGCCACGAGACATGTTTTTCCTGCCGGAGCACGGCTCCATTACTACCGTACGCGCCCTCGGCGACCTGTACGCCGTGCGCAGCGTGAACGACCACTCCCACCTCGTCTCTCCCGTCGATGCTGTTCTGGCGCGATAGGCCGTCGCCGCAATCGACACATCGCGCCCCGTACGAGGAGCGGGACGCGCACGCCGTCGAGCGCCTAGCAGCCACGTCGATGGTGAGCGGCTGCGAGCGTGCGCTGTTCGACCTGCGTACCTCGCTCGGCGCGGCGACCGACAGCCGCGAGCTGCGCGTGGGCCTCATGGCGGTGGAGCTGCTGGAGTATGTACTGGCCGAGTGGCGTGAGACGCTGCTCCTGATCCAAGACAGCCCCCGGTCAACGCTGAACGTTTACCAGCTGTTCACTCCCGTTAACGACGCGTTAACCGCCCAAGCCGTATCGTGGCTTCAAGAACTATATTGAGGAGGTAGTAACGTTCATGGATGAAACAAACCGGCGGGTGAGGGCAAGCCGCTTCCCCAACACGTTGTTGCTTGTGGGAGGGATACTGGCACTGGTTCTCACACTGTTCTTCGTCGCCGCATGCGGTGACGGAAACAACGATGATGGGAACACGAACGGAGCGCCTCAGCCAACGGAGTCCGGCAGCACGGACGGTGACATAAGCGGCCTTACCGGCCGCATTCGCATCGACGGTTCTTCCACCGTCGGGCCCATCTCAGCGGCGGTCGCCGAGGAATTCATGAAGGTGACCGACACAACCGTCGACGTGGCGATCTCGGGCACGTCCGGCGGCTTCGAAGCCTTCTGCCGGGGGGAGATTCAGGTCAGCGATGCGTCGCGGCCAATCAAAGACGAGGAAAGGCAGGCTTGCGCCGACGGCGGCATCACCGACGTTATCGAGTTTCAGATCGCCATCGATGCGCTCACTGTTATTGTGAACCCGGACAACGACTTCGTCGATTGCATGACCGTCGCAGAGCTAGCCAAGGCCTTCAGCACAGATGGCGCAACGACGTGGAGCGACATCCGTCCCGAGTGGCCCGACGACAAGATCACGTTCTACGTTCCGGGCACGGACTCCGGCACGTTTGACTACTTCACCGAGGCGATCATCGCGGCAACGGACGAAAACGGCACCCACCGCGGAGATGTCACCGCCTCCGAGGACGACAACGTCCTCGTCCAGGGCATCGAGGGCGATGCCAACTCGATCGGCTACTTCGGCTACGCGTACTATCAGGAGGCCGGTCAGGGGCTGAAGGCCGTGGCCGTGGACAACGGCGCGGGCTGCGTTGAGCCCTCGACGGAGACAGCGCTGGACGGCTCGTACGCCCCGCTCAGTAGGCCGCTCTTCATCTACACGCGCGAGAGCTTCCTGCGCGACAAGCCGGAGGTACGCGAGTTCGTAAGGTACTACTTGGACAACTCGACGACGCTGGTGCCGGAGGTTGGCTTCATAACCGAGACCGACGACACGCTCCAGCAGCAGCAGGCCAAGTTGGCACCATTCCTGCAGTAAGACGGGATGGTCGGGCTCGGCGGCAGGGACACACACCCTCCCAAGTGTCCCTGCCGTCTTGCCCACGGAATCGCATCCGCGTAGTCTCTCATGGGAGATCCGACTAAGAGGGGTGGGTGAAGCGTCCGCTCATGCTACAGGCTTCTGGGATCCCAATCTCACCTGAGGAAGTCCACGCGGCGCTGCGCAAGCGCCGCTTCGGTCGTGTTGGCGAGTTCGCGATCGTCGGCACGCTTAGCGCCTGCGCGTTCGTATCGTTCGTGACGACCGGGCTGATTATCTACGTGTTGTTCAGCGAATCGCTGACCCTGTTCCAAAGCATCTCACTCGCCGACTTCTTTTTTCACACCCACTGGCAACCGCTGTTCGAGCCGGTGTCCTTCGGAATCTGGGATCTGGTAGCGGGAACGCTAAACGTTGTGCTCTGGTCACTCGTGATGGCGGTGCCCATTGGCATGGCGGCGGCGATCTACTTGGGCGAGTACGCCGCTCCCCGCACACGAAAGGTTTTGAAGCCGATCCTTGAGGCCTTGGCGAGCGTCCCCACCGTGGTCTACGCATATTTCGCGTTGACTGTGGTCACCCCGCAGATCCTGCGCCCCATCTTTGGCCAGGATATCTCTGTCTTCAACGCGCTGGCAGCCAGCATCATGCTCGCGGTGATGATCCTGCCGACCATCGCGTCTATTTCAGAGGATGCGATGTCGAACGTGCCGCGCGACCTTCGTGAAGCAGCGTACGCCTTGGGGGCCACGCGGCTCGAAGTCGCCATACGCGTGGTGGTCCCGGCGGCCCTATCTGGGATCATCGCGTCGATCCTGCTCAGCATCGCGCGCGTCATCGGCGAAACGATGATTGTCGCGGTCGCGGCCGGCTCCACGCCGAACCTCACCCTGTCGCCGCTCGAGAGCATCCAGACGATGACGGGCTACATGCTCCAGGTGGCGCTGGGCGACGCCGCGCGCGGCACCATCGATTACCAGACCATCTTCGGGGTCGGCGCCACGCTGTTCATGATGACCCTCGGATTCAACATCACCGCTCATCTTCTGGTCGCGCGCTTTCGCGAGGTGTACGAGTAATGGCAACCGTCCCTGTCAGCCTGCGCGCAACGGGCGCGGTGGCACGACGACAGCTCATCTCGCGAGCCTCGCGCTGGGTGCTGCTAGCCCTCAGTCTGATCGGCGTCGCCATCCTCGCCTACCTCGTATACGACACGGTGGAAAAGGGCGTCACGCGACTGAGTTGGGACTTCCTGACGAGCTACCCGTCGCGCTTTGCCGAGCGAGCTGGCATCCGCTCCGCGATTTTTGGCACGGGGTGGATCCTGACGGTCACAGTGTTGATTGCGTTTCCTATTGCTATCGGAACCGCTATTTGGATAGAGGAGTTCGCCCCTCGTAATCGACTGCTGACCCTGGTAAAGCTGAACCTCGCCAACCTCGCTGGCGTACCGAGCATCATCTACGGCATCCTCGGGCTGGCGATCTTCGTGCGCTACCTCGATCTAGGGCCGAGCGTCCTCGCCGGAGCACTTACTCTGGCGCTGATGATCATCCCGATGACTGTGATCGCCTCGGAGGAGGCGATCAAGCAGGTGCCAAAGAGCATCCGGGACGGTTCGCTCGCGCTGGGCGCGACCCAGTGGCAGACGGTGCGCCACCACGTGCTTCCGCAGGCCCTGCCCGGCATGATGACGGGCGTGATCCTTGGCGTGTCCCGCGCGGCGGGCGAAGCTGCGACGCTGATCATGATAGGCGCGCTGGCGTTTGTTGCGCACGAGCCGGACGGCCTAACCGATAGCTTTACAATTGTGCCGATCCAAATCTACGCCTGGACCATCGATCCCCGCCAGGCGTTCCGCGAGAACGCCGCCGCTGCGATTATCGTGCTCATGGTAGGCGTACTCAGCTTGAACCTAATCGCAGCGATCATCCGAGAACGCTTCCGGCGGGACTAATGAGACCACTTGGAATGGAGGGCCAAGACGTGACAGAATTGAAGGTGCGTGTACCACCAATATTCAAGCGCGAGGATTCGCCCGTGACGGAACTCCCTCCGAGAGCCGACGCGCCCCAGCAGGATGCGGGAGCGAGCGAGTTCGTCCCCCCGGAGCCTGCCGTCTTCTCGATCCGGAGTCTTTCGTTCTGGTACGGCCAGAAGCAGGCGCTCTCGGACGTTAGTCTCGACATCCCCGTCAATAAGGTCACCGCGCTGATTGGACCGTCCGGTTGCGGCAAGAGCACATTGTTGCGCTGCTTGAATCGCATGAACGACTTGATCCCTCACATCCAGGTGGGCGGAGCGGTTACGTATCACGGCCAGAACATCTATGCACCGGACATCGATCCTGTGGAGGTACGGCGCCGCATTGGGATGGTCTTCCAGAAGCCGAATCCGTTTCCAAAGTCGATCTTCGAGAACATCGCCTTCGGCGCGCGCGTGAACGGCCACAAGGGCAGCATGAGCGAGCTGGTCGAGCGTTCACTGCGTCAGGCCGCCCTCTGGGATGAAGTGCGTGAGGACCTGAAGAAGTCTGGGTTAGCGCTCTCAGGCGGCCAGCAGCAGCGGCTCTGCATCGCACGCGCGCTGGCGGTCCAACCCGACGTGATCTTGATGGACGAGCCGTGTTCCGCCCTCGACCCGATCGCCACCCTCAAGATCGAGGACCTCATCCGTGAGCTCGTCCGCGAGTTCACGATCATCATCGTCACGCACAACATGCAGCAGGCCGCTCGTGTCTCCGATTACACGGCGTTCCTGCTTGCGGACGAGCATGGCGCCGGCCGCCTTATCGAGTATGGGCCGGCTGACCAGCTGTTCACGAATCCGAGGGAAAAACGAACCGAGGATTACATCACTGGACGGTTCGGGTAGAATGTCATGGCAGTGACACGCAGCGGCTTCGAACGGCAGCTTTCCGGGATACAGGAAGACACGCTCGTCCTGGCGGCAATGGTCAAGTCGGCCATTGAGCGTAGCATCGAGGCGTTGCGTAACCGCGATGTGGAGCTGGCGCGGCAGGTGATCGCCGACGACCTCAAGGTCAACCGCAAGCGTTACGCCACCGAGGAGACCTGCCTGGAGCTCATCGCGACGCAGCAGCCGCTCGCCACGGACCTGCGCACGATCGTCGCGGTGCTCTATATCATCGTCGACCTCGAACGCATGGGCGATCACGCCGAGGGCATTGCCAAGGTGGCGCTCATGCTCACCGATGAGCCGCCGCTGCGGCCGTACACCGACATCCCGCGCATGGCGGAGGTGGCGACGCACATGCTGATGGAGGGCATGGAGGCGTTCAAGAAACGAGACGCCAAGCTGGCGCGCGAGATGTGCGATGCGGACGACGAGGTCGACGTGTTGTACGACCAGGTGTATCGGGAGCTGCTGACGATCATGGCGAACGATCCGGACACGATCGAGCGGGCGACGCACCTGACGTGGGTGGCGCACAACCTGGAGCGCATCGCTGACCGTGTAACGAACATCTGCGAGCGCGTGGTGTACCTGGTCGAAGGCAAGATCGAAGAGCTGAACATCTCCAAGTACTAGGTCTTCTTCAAGAACTCGACGATTACGTTCGCGAGTTCTTCACCCTTGTCCTCCTGCAAGAAGTGACCCCCTCCCATGATGGTCGTGTGGGGCTGGTTGTTTGTGCCGGGGATGCGCGCCTGAAGCACGCGCTCGCCGCCGCTGGTGATCGCGTCGGAGTCGCTGAACGTCGTGAGGAAGGGCTTCTCCCACCGCTCCAGCACCTCCCAGGCCTTGCGGTTCGCCGAGGACGCCGGATCGTCGGGCGAGGTGGGCACGAGCGCTGGGAACTGGCGCGCGCCCGCTTTGTACGAATCGTCCGGGAAGGGGGCGTCATAGGCCGCGACGACGTCGTCCGGTAGCGTCGTCACGGTGCCGCCTTGGATGATGCGCCCGATGTGGAACTCGGGGGCGGTCTGGGAGAAGGTCTGCCAGCGGAGGAAGGCTTCGCCGGGCGGGTTGTCGCCGGTGGGGAGGAAGGTGTTGCCAGCGACGATGCGCGCGAAGCGGTCGGTGTTCTCCGCAGCGACGCGCAGGCCGATGAGGCCACCCCAGTCCTGGCCGAAGAGGGTGATGTCGCGCAGATTGAGCTGTTCGATGAACTTGGTCGTGATGTCCACGTGGAACTGGTAGGTGTAGTCGGCGCGGTCGGCGAGCTTGTCGGAGCGGCCGAAGCCGATGAAGTCGGGGGCGATGGCGCGGTGGCCGGCGTTCGCGATGATGGGGATCATCTTGCGGTAGAGATAGCACCAGGAGGGCTCGCCGTGGAGGAGGAGGACGGGCTGGGCGTCGCGCGGGCCTTCATCGAGGTAGTGGACGCGCAGGCCGTCGATCTCTACGTAGTGTGGGTCGAAGGGGTAGCCGGGCAGGTTGGCGAAGCGCTCGTCGGGGGTGCGTAGGACGTTCATGGGGCCTCCTTGGGTGGTGATGCGCTGGGCATTGTAGCAGCCCTTCGACCGGCTGAGGATGGGGCGGTTGATTGCTTGATCGCGATTGATGTTCATCGAATCTGTATCGGCGCTGCTAAGCAGGCCCTGTTCGATTGTTTGGCCCGCGAGGTGTTTGGCGAGGAGCCGGGCCCGCCTTTTCGAGAAGGGCGGGAGGGGGACGGGGCCTTGCCAGGGCTGGCCTTGCTCGAGGGCGCGAGTGTAGCGGAGCCAGGCAGCGAGGGCGAGGGCGGCAGTGTCCCGGGCCTGTTTGTCGCCGTTCGGCCGGCTCTGGGCATGTTTGGCGGCGAGCTGCTGGAGCCGGGCGAGGTAGGCGCGCATGGTGGGCGAGCGGGCGAGCTCCTGGGTGAGCTGTCGGAGCTGTTGGGAGCGAAGGCCGTGCTTGAGGGCGTTGAGGTTGCCTTTGGGCGCGCCCGCTCCGGGCCGTCTTCCGCCTCTCGGCATTGGCAGATACCTCCGTATGGAGGATAGGGGTGTGGTGGGAGAGCGCGAAGGGGCGGGTGGCGCAGGGGGAAGAAGTGGTGGCTCCGTGCTAAAATCGCGCTATGGCGCTGGAAACGAACGTCCTCTACTACGGCGACAACCTCGATATCCTCCGCCACCACATCCCCGACGAATCGATCGACCTCATCTACCTCGACCCGCCGTTCAACTCCAGCCGTTCCTACAATGTTCTCTTCAAAGAGGGCACGGGCGCTGGCAGCGAAGCGCAGATCGAGGCGTTTGAGGACTCCTGGCACTGGGGCGACTCGGCACAGCAGGCGTTTGAAGATGTGGCACTCCACAGTGGCGACGACACAGCCCGTCTGCTCCAGGCGATGGTGGACGCGCTTGGCCGCAACGACGTGACCGCCTACCTCAGCATGATGGCGGTAAGGCTGATCGAGTTGCGACGAGTACTCAAGCCGACTGGCTCGATCTATCTGCATTGCGACCCGACTGCTAGTCACTACCTCAAGGTGCTTATGGACAGCATCTTCGGCCCACGAAACTTTCGAAATGAGATCACCTGGAAACGCAGTTCCGCCCACAGTGACTCCGCTCAGGGTGCGCGACACTTCGGGCGCATATCGGACACGATCCTCTTCTATGCCCGCAGCGAAGCGAACACATGGAATCAACAGTACGGAGCTTACGACGCGGATTACGTGTCCCAAAACTACAAGCGGCGCGACCCGGACGGCCGCATCTATCGCGTCGACAACATTCAGGGGCCAGGCGGTGAGGCAAAGGGGAACCCGCAGTACGAGTTTCTTGGTGTCACGCGGTACTGGCGGTACAGCAAGAAGCGGATGCAGGAACTTTTCGACCAGGGACGCATCCTGCAGACTCGTGCCGGCGCAGTCCCCCAATACAAGCGATACCTCGACGAGACGTCGGGAACCCGTCCCAAGTCTTACCGTCTAGTAACCGACCAGCCTTCTTCTTCCCCACTCGAAGTTCGGTCTCGTTGTGAGCGCCCCACTGCTTGAAGAAGAACGGTACTCGTTGGCGCACGCATTGATCACGGATTCCACGTGCCCAGTCTGCTCTCATTGGTCGCGCGCACCTCCCTGACTCACCGCCGGCGATGACCCAATCGATGCTTTGCAGGTCTAGGCTAAGGGATCCCAGTAGCGGTTCACATGAGAGAAATCGAATCGCAGCCGGAATAGCTCTTAGATCGTCGATCCGCGATGTCCACCTTTGATTCTCAACGGACACCCCAAACCAAACGTTGGCTGGCCAGCTTACTTCTCCTGCCAATCGCCGTGCGCGGTCCGGACGCTTGGTGAGCACCTGAAATATATGCCGAGAGGCGCGTTCCATGACCGCGAATACTTCTACGATGTATGC
>JBAROU010000219.1:0-4008 GCA_049642385.1 Dehalococcoidia bacterium
CTGCAGCGCGATAAACCCATCGATCAACGCCTCGGGGCGGGGAGGGCAGCCCGGGACGTAGACATCCACCGGGATGATCTTGTCGACGCCCTGGAGGACGCGGTCGTAGCGGGTGTAGGGGCCGCCGTTCGTTGCGCAGGCGCCCATCGAGATCACCCACTTGGGGTTGGGCATCTGCTCGTAGAGCAGCTTGACGGCCGGCGCCATCTTCTTGGTGACGGTGCCAGCGACGATCATCACGTCCGCCTGGCGGGGCGACGGCCACGGGACGATGCCGAAGCGCTCCAGGTCATGGTGGGACATGTAGGTGGCGATCATCTCGATCGCGCAGCAGGCGAGGCCGAAGGTGAGCGGCCAGAGCGACGACTTGCGCGCGAGCGCGAGCGCCGCCTCGGCGGGCACCTGCATCACGCCGGGCAGGATCTGGCGGTAGAGCGCCTTGCCGCGGTCGACGTCGACCGGCGTGAGGAGTTCGAGCTCCCGACCGATGCCGGTGTCGGGCGGCGCCGGGCGTTCGGAGGGCGGGACGACTTTGGGCGGTGCGCCGGTCTCGGGCGCGGCCTCGGTCGTCGCGCGAACCGTGTCTTCGGTTACCTCCACTGGAGTACTCCCTTCTTCCACGCGTAGGCGAGCCCGCCACCCAGGATGATGATGAAGACCACCATCTCCCAGAACGCCGTCGCGCCGATCTGGACGAAGCTGACGGCCCAGGGGAACAGGAACACGGCTTCGACGTCGAAGACGAGGAAGAGGATGGCGAAGAGGTAGTAACGGAAGTGGACCTGTGTGCGCACCGGCTTATCGGCGGGCAGCATGCCACACTCGTAGGAGACGCTCTTCTGCCGCGAGGCGGAGAACGGGGCGAGGACGCGGGAGCCGATCAGAGCGGTGGCGACGAGAATGCAACCGATGAATGTGGCGAGGAAAACGGCGGCGTAGTTATCGAGCAAGAGCTGCACGGCCTACGACTCCACCTCCGGCCCACGTTTTGGGATTGTGGCCTGTTTCACTAGACCCGACTGCATCGTAACAAGGGCGGGCGGGCGGGTCAACGCGAGGCGAGGGCCAAGGAGCAAGGCATCTCCGGTCGGTGATCCGGCGCACGCGGCGTCGTTATTGGGGCTGCGGCCACGATCTGGCAAAGATGCCGTCGAAGGCGAGGCCCCAGGGCGGACGGAGGAAACCAAGCGCGCGGACGTCCTCGTACCAAAAACCGAACGGCGAGTTGCGGGAGAAGGCGCCACCGCCGACGACCTTGCAGATGCGTCCGGTGACGGACTCGGCGATCTCCGCGATCGCGGTCTTGCCCTGGAGCATGTTGCGATAGGCGTCGTCGTCGCGCTCAACGGCGCGGAGCATGCCCTCGTACGCTTGCTGGATCAGCCAGCCTTCCACCTCGGCGCGCGAACACTCGACCTGCTCGTACGGCCGCAGCGAATCGCGTTTTGGTGCGAGCTGCTGGCGCGCCGTTTCGAGCGCGTTCTCGACGATACCGACGATGACGGCGGTAAACGCACAGCCGACAAACGGCCCGGCGGCGGCGGCGGTCCGGAGCAGGATGCCCGGCCAAGCGAACCGGGTCGCGGGGAAGTCTTCGAAAGACATCGCGTGGCTCTGCGTGGCGATCATGCCGTGGCCGTCCCACTCCGCGATCAGCTTCACCCCCGCCGAGCCGTCCCAGGGGACGCCGCGCATGTCGAGGACGAACCAGTCCGGTTCCTGCTCACCTTCGGCGAGGGCGCTGGTGATCATGAACGAGGTGATGCCGGAGCCGCTGCCGAAGTGCTTCTGGCCAGTCAGTTGGTACGCGCCGGACCCGTCCGGGCGAGCGATCGCCTTACTCTTGGTGACATCGCCGCCGCTTCCGGGCTCGGACGTGATCGTGCCCCACCAGGCCCCGTCGAGCGCAGCCCGACATACGTTGCGGCGCTGCTCGTCCCATGCCTCGACGTAGGGTGCCTCGGCGCGCGGCGTTGTCAGCCAGAAGGAGAGCACGGCCGGGTGCATCGATGAGACGAGCGCGACGGAGGAATCGCCGTGGGCGAGGGTGCGTAAGAGATCGCAGATGAGGCGCGTCGAGCGGGGGGCACTCTCCCACAGGCCACCCTGCTCGGCGGGAACGCCGGTGAGAAGAAAGCCGGCCTCCTTCAGCCGATCGAAGTCGGCGGGGTCGAGGTTGCGCCGACGCTGGCGCTCGCGACGGTCCTGCGCAAAGGCTTCGGATATCTCGCGCACGTTAGCAAGAACGGTTTCACCAGTCATGAACTACCCTCCTAACTCCCTCAGCGCCCGGCGCAGGCCTTCGAGGCGGGTCTGCGTGTCGGCGAGGCGCTCTTCTTCCTTCGCGACGACGTCGCGCGGCGCTTTCGAGCGGAACTGCTGGTTCGAGAGCTTGGCGTCGAGGCGCTGGAGGTACGTCTCGGTGTCGGCGATCTCCTTGGTGAGGCGCGCGCGCTCAGCGTCGGCGTCGAGCAGGCCGGCGAGCGGGACGGCGACGTGGGCGTGCGGCAGCACCGCCGTGGCGACGCCATCGCGAGGTGCGTCGGCGGCGTCCGAGACGATGCGGAGCGGTCGCACACGGGCGAGCGCTTCGATGTAGGGTGCGCCGGCCTCGAGGGATATGCGCGCGTCGTTGGCGACGATGTAGACTTCGATCTCGCGCGCGGGCCCGACGCGCTTCTCCGAGCGGATGTTGCGGATCGCGCGCACGACATCGATCACGCCGTCCAGTTGTGTTTCCGCGCCGGCGTCCTCCCAGGCGGCGTCCGGCTGCGGGTAGGGCGCAGCGATGAGGGCTTCGGACGGCGGGTTAGCCAGGTGCGGGCGGAGACGCTGCCACAGCTCCTCCGTGACGAACGGCATGTACGGGTGAAGCAGGCGCAGCCCCGTCTCGAGCACGTGGACGAGCACGGGCGCGGGCGATGGGCCGCTCCCCTCGCGCAGGCGGACTTTGGCCATCTCGACGTACCAGTCGCAGTACTCGCCCCAGAGGAAATCGTAGCAGCGGCGCGCGGCCTCGTTGAGCTGGAACTCACGCTGGAGGCGGTCGACGTCGTCGACGAGGCGGGAGAGGCGCGAGAGGATCCAGCGGTCCTCCGGCGGCAGCGCGGCGCGGTCGGCGGGCGAGGGCGGCGCGACCTTCGCCTCAGCGAGCTGCATGACGACGAAGCGCGAGGCGTTCCAGAGCTTGTTGGCGAAGTTGCGGCCGGCCTCCACCTTCTCCTCGTGCATGCGCTGATCCTGGCCAGTGCCGGCGCCTGTAATCACCGCGAAACGGAGCGCGTCGGTGCCGTACTTGTCGATGAGGCCGATGGGGTCGACGACGTTCCCTCGCGACTTGCTCATCTTCTGACCGCTGTCGTCGCGCACGAGACCGTGGAGATACACGTAGCGGAAGGGGATGCGCTCCTCGATGCGATCGCGCTGACTATCCAGGGCGAAGAGGCACATCATGATCATGCGGGCGACCCAGAAGAAGATGATCTCGTAGGCCGTCTCCATCACGTCGGTGGGGTAGAAGCGACGGAGGTCGCCGGTGTCATCGGGCCAGCCGAGCGTCGACACTGGCCACAGTCCGGACGAGAACCAGGTATCGAGCGTGTCTTCATCCTGGCGCAGGTTGGCGCTCTGGCACTGGTCGCAGCTCGACGGCTGTTCGACGTCGGGCGGCGGGACGAGCGTAGCGTGGCAGTCGTCGCAGTACCAGACGGGGATCTGGTGACCCCACCAGAGCTGACGCGAGATGCACCAGTCGCGGATGTTCTCCATCCAGTTCGTGTAGATCTTCGTGAAGCGCGGCGGCAGGAAGCGCACCAGCTCGTCGTACACCACACGCAGCGACTCGCCGGCGAGCGAACGGCCTGGCGCGTACTCCTTGTTCACGGCGACGAACCACTGCTCGCTGATCAGCGGCTCGACGACGGTGTCGCAGCGGTCGCAGGTGCCGACGGCGTGGCGGTAGGCCTCCGTCTTCACGAGGAAGCCCTGCGCGTCGAGATCGCGCACGAT
>JBAROU010000226.1:0-4614 GCA_049642385.1 Dehalococcoidia bacterium
GTCTCTGACTGCTCGGCACCAGGCCATCTGACCCAAAAAGTACAGGGCATCTGACCTTGTGGTTTCAGACGCCCCGGAGCCCGTAGTTTTGAATCTGGAGCGGGAGAAGGGACTCGAACCCTCGACCCTCTGCTTGGGAAGCAGATGCTCTACCACTGAGCTACTCCCGCTCGACCTACGATCATAGCACAGGTGTCTGACTGTTCAGCAGCGGCCGTGACGGCCCCTTTCAGGTCATCTACTGATAGATGACGATCGTCGGCGACGGGTCCAGCGCGAGCACGTCCTCCTCCGAAAGCAAGCCGGTGTCCTGCTGGAAGAAGAGCTTAATCGCCGCATTGAACGCATACGGTCGGGTGGCGTACCGGCGGTAGATGGCGCGCTTCACGCTGCCGGGTCCGAACCCGTCTATGTCGATCACTAGCTCAACGCTCGAATAACGGCGGATCGCGTCGCCGCCGCGGATCATGCTGTCGACGAACTGGTGGACGACGAGTATCTTCGGCGGCAGCCCTTCCTGTTCGACCAGCTCTTGCAGTAGCTCCTCCGCCCGGTTCACGTCTTTGCCGTCGATGCCGCCGATGACCACTCCCGGCACCTGTCCCTGTCCCATCGCGAACTCCGGGTCAAGCGCGAGGTGGACGTTAGAGTGGCGCAAATAGGGGAGCACACGTCGTACCTCTGCCTCGACAGAGCTACGGCCGATCTGAAGGTCGAGGAAGAACAGCATATTGTGCTTGTCGGCTACGGCGATGTATTTGTCGAGGTCGCTGTCATCGACGTGGTAGAGATACGTATCATCTGCCGCCGGGTGCGGCTGCGCAACGCTGTACACGAGGTGAAGGGCAGGCACGACGTTTTGCGGTCCATTCAGCTCGTCATAACGCTCCGCCTGCCGTTCGAGAAGGGCGGCGATCGTTTCCGGGTCGTCTTTGCCCAAGATTCCCATTGGAGGAGAGTTCGGGTTGCCGTAGTAGCTCACGATCAGCGCGTCGCCAAGTGATAGCTCGGACGATGCTGTTGCTTCCGCCAGCGTCGGGAAGCGTTCGGCGAACGAGGAGGCCAGCAGGGAACGGAGGTGCGGTTCCAGGAGCAGTGCGTGGCCTGGCGCAGCCGAACGGGCGGGACTGTTGATGTCGTGCTCAGGCGGTGAGACGTCACTCGCCACCGAATCGAGGTTGCCGGCGCCGAGCGACCAGAACCCCAGCATCGTCAGGAGTGCCAACGCCAAGAGCAGCATGAAGCGCCGTTCGTCCCTGATCAGCTGCACGCGCGGAGGTTTCTCCTTCGTTGAGGTCAAGTCCAGCGTATCCAGGCGCTAACGCTGAGTCGAGACCGCTCGCGTCCGGCGTCAGATCTCGTCACTGCGAGCCAGCTGCGGCCAGCGCGTAAGCACGAAGCCCAGAACCAGTAGGGCGCCACCTCCGCTGCTAAAGACGATCCCGTTGCGAATTGAAGCCCAGGTGAGATCCTGTGCGAGCGTTAGGAACCCGTCTGCTGCAGGATCGTCTAAGCTGTCACCAGCGAGACGCAGCGCGAAGCGTGCCGCGATTGCGAAGAGTAAGAACGGCATCGCCGAGATCGTGATCGTGATGCCCAGCGCGTATAAGCGACCGTACCCCCGGCTGAGCACCACGAGCGCGAGAGCAAGCACGCCGGACGCCGCCGCCGCGACGAACATTGCGAGCATTAGCACATCGTGGGGCTGGCTGCGCAGGAAGTCGAGCCCGTTACGAGCCATCCCCTCGAGCGATATCGGGCTTGGATCGGAGCCCTCGCCATCGAACGCCGAGGCGCCGTCATCGTAGAGACGTTCAGCGGCGCGCGTCAGAAGCAGCGCGCGGAACTGACCTTGGTTTTGTTCGACGACCTCCTGCGCGGTGAAGGTCACCTCGATCGGAAAGTCGGGCGGCGCGAGCTCAGCTTGGGGCGGCGAGCTGGCAGCCTCTTGCTGGAACGAAGCCCAGTGCTCGTCCAGATACGCATCGACCTCGGTCAGCACGGCGACGCTCGCGCGCAGGCTGCGCTTCGCGGGGCCTTCAGCCGTGACGTTGGCGAAGGAGAGCGCGAGCAATAGCAGGAAGAGCGTGATGACCAACAGCACGCCGACCATCGAACGCAGCCATTGGCGCACCGGAGGACGCGTGTAGGGGTCGGGCGGGAGCTCGCCCAGGTTTCGCATCGGCGGCAAGTCGATGGTCCGGTGCTCGCTCGATTGGCTCACGGTTGCTCGATGTGGACAACGTTCGTACGCGCGATGCGGTCGTGGAGCGTACGGCGACCTTCGCCGAAGAGGACGAGACCGAGGTTGATGAAGAGCGACGCGACCGCCAGCAATGCGACCGCGATCACCATCACTACGCCGCCACGGCTGAGCGCGAAATCGACGCTGAGCAGCGAGAGCACCGCCCAGAGTGGCAAGGCGAATGGGTGCAGGAGGAGAGGGTGCAACGCGAACCAGCGAAGGAGCGCCTTGCCTGGGGAGAGCGGGGAGCCATCGTCCCCGACCGTTTTGATGCCAAGGACGTACATGCCGGTCGTTTGCCCACGCCAGCGCAGCAACGCGATGTTGAACGCAGACCACGAGAGCAGCGTGCCGCCTGAGAGAACGGCGATGAAGGCCACGATCGCCGCGTTTGGTGGGTCTGAGCCGCCCCAGTCGCTTGTGGCGAGCAGTTGCAGGCCCGCGAGCACGAAGAACACGAGGATGAATGCCGCGAGGACGACCGAGTCGACCAAGTAAGCTGAGAAGCGTGCGTTCAGGCTGGCGACGGCCTCGGACGGCGCCTCGGGCGAGGCGGACGCCGGCCGAAGATCGACGGCTTCTTTTGAGGCGGAGACCATCTTCTGGCGATTATATCAGGTGGTCTTCGCTGACGGGCAGCGCCGTGGTAGGCTGAGAGCGCCGCAGTGTTGTCTCATCGCAGCCGGCCACGGATCAGCTTTCGCGGTGCCTGGCTGCTTCTCGTCCTCACGCTCGGCCTCTGCGTCGGCGTTGCGTGGGGCGTGTCGCTCGCCACCCCGCTACCTGAGCAAGATACCTTCAACGTCCTGAGCTGGGAGGCGGAGAACCTGCCGAACAAGTGGCTCTACCTGGCTGGCCGCTTCTTCCACGGCGGGCTCTCGTCTGAAGAAGAGGATCAACGCCTCGGCCGCTACTTCCTCGTTGGGGCGCTCATGCGTCGGGTGGATCCGCAGGCCCCAAACGCCCAGCATGAGCTCGAGATCCTGCAAGCGCAACGCGACGACCTCGAGAACGACGTCGAAGCGATCATCGAAGGGCGAGTTACATCGATGCTGGAGGAAGTAGGACTGCAGGCGTCAGTGCCGCTGTTTCCCAACGCGCGGCTCGTGTTTCCTCCGGTCGACTTCGAGTTCGACCGGCCCCTGCAGGTTGTCGCCGTCTCGCCGCGCGACCACATCGAGCTGATCGAACAGCGGCCATTGCGCCTGGATGTGACTACGGACGAGATCGAATCGATCGAGCGCCAGATCGATGCGTCCGGCGACCGTTCAGCCCTCGTTGAGCCTGTCGCCGGTACGGCGACCTACCCGAGCATCGTGGCACACCAGAGTGACTACGAGAGGTTGGTGGAGACCGTGGCGCACGAGTGGGTGCACCAGTACCTCTTCTTCCGGCCACTCGGCGAGCGTTATTTCACGAGCCTGGAGCTCCAGACGCTGAACGAAACGCTCGCGAGCATGGTGGGTAAGGAGATCGCATCGATCGTTGTTGTGCGCTATCCGTTGCTCACGGGTGTGCAGGCGGAGGTGGAGAAGTCGAAGGCTGCACTGTCGGAGGACGAGATCGCCACGCGCCTGAGGCGACTCCGGATAGAGGTAGATGCGCTGCTAGAGGATGATCGGGTAGATGAGGCGGAGGCGTTGATGGAGCGGCGACGCCAGGAGCTTGCCAGCGACGGAGTGGTGTTCCCGCGCATCAATCAGGCCTTCTTCGCCGCGCGCAGCATCTATGGCGACGACCCCACGTCGGTCGATCCGATCGGAAGGAAGCTTGAGACGCTGCGAGACGGCTCGCCAACGCTGGCAACGTTCTTACGCACAGCCGCCGGCCTCACAAGCGAGGCCGCTCTGGACCGCGCGATCAAGAACCAGCGTTAGGGCTGTAGGTGGTACGGTACGTCGATCAGGATCGTGTTCGGGCGGTGACGCAGTACTTTCTTGAGGCGGTTCGCCGATTGGTTGTGGAGCAGACCTTCCCAGGCATGCGCCGGCATGAACTCGGGCAGGACGACCGTGATGTAAGCTTCGGGATCGCTCCGGTCGATGGCGTCGATGTAAGCGAGCATCGGCGCGATGAAGGAGCGGTAGGGCGATTCAATGACGACGATAGGCGTGCGCGGCGCCAGTTCTTCCCAGCGGCGGCGGAGCTGTTCGCCGTCTTCCAGCTCATCCGTCACGTGTACTGCGGACACGTTGTCGGAGATAGAGCAAGCGTACTCCAGCGCGCGCAGAGTCGCCTTGTTCAACTCATCGACGGGCACGACAACGGCGCGCGCGCGCATCGGGTCAGCTGGCACCCGCGCTGACGCCGGTGCCGGAGCTGGGGGAAGATCAGGCGCCTCAGTGATCGTGAGCTGCTCAGCCACCCGT
>JBAROU010000230.1:0-1951 GCA_049642385.1 Dehalococcoidia bacterium
GCGGCTGCAGGAGGTGGTTCTCCGCCTGCTGGTAGACGAGCAGCACGATCACCCAGACGATCGGCGCCGTCGGGAAGTCTACGACCGCGCAGACGATCGCGATGATCGCGCCTCCCAGCGTTGCGCCTACAAGCGGGATCAGATCGAAAAACGCCATCACGAGAGCCAGCGGCGCGGCAAACGGAACATCAAGTAGCGAGAGCGTTATGTACGTGACCAGGCCCGCGAGCACGCTGATCGCGAAGTTGCCCACCACGTAGCCGCCGATCGCTCGGTGCATTTCCCCGGCCACGTTGCGAGCGCGCGTCTCCTTATCGGGCGAGAGTTGCCGAAAGACCCACTGAATGAAGCGTCTTCCATCCAGAAGCAGCATGAAGGTCAGCACTAGCACAGTGACGAACTGGATCAGACGCGTGAAGACGCCAACGGTCACGTCCCTGAGCGTGCCCGCCGCATCGCCAACCTTGTCGGGCGCCTTGTGAGCCTCCTTCTTGAGGCTCTTGACGATGTTGTACTTGTCATCGTACTTCTTGAACGTCTTGTTCTTGTTGAGGTCCTCGACGTAGTGGGGCAGATTGTCGACGAGGTCGTTGACGCCCTTGACCACGGGAGGGACCAGCAGCAGCCCTAATCCGAAGATGCTGCACACAATCGTCAAGTAGACGAGGATGATCGCCACCCAGCGGGGCACGCGATCGCGATTGAGGAAGTCGACGGCCGGCGCCAAGGCGACCGCGAGAAATACCGAGACCAGCACCAGCGCGATCACCACGCGGATCAAGTAGACGAAGTACAGCGTGCCGGCGATCGCGACCGCGACCAGCACGACGCGCGCGATCGCGCGGTTGCTGATGGAGCTGTCCATCGGCGCCCAGACTAGATGGGCTCCCGGACCGCAGCGGGTTTGTGGTGGCGTGGGGCGCTCAGTCGCGGCCGCGACCGAACAGCAATGAGCCAACGCCCGCCACGCCGCCGGCGACCACGAACCCCGCGACCGCCGCTCCCACCACGGCCGTGCCGCGGTGGCGCCGCAGTTGGCCTCGCCAGTCGGTCACTTCGCGAAACTTGCCCCGCAGCTGCTCCACGGAACGCGTCAGCTCGTGCCGGTTGTGCTCGATCGATCGCCTGATTTCTTGTGGGCTGCGCTGTGCCATCAGCTCTCCTTGGTGCTGTTGCCGTTCTCGGAGGTGGCGCCATCTTCGGCCGCCACCGCAGCCTGGACGTCAGGATGGTCGAGCGCTTCCTTGATCAGGCGGGCCTCGTCGATCGCTTGGTCGGGTATTGGAGGCGCACCCGCCTTGAAGGCGCGGTAGGCGATAAAAGCGGAAAGGCCCGCAAGAAAGAACAGCAAGCCCGTCGTTACGAGAAAGCCAAGCCAGATGTCTTTCGGGAAGAACCAGTCGGTGACTCCCCAGGCCATCGACTGAAAGACGAAGATCAGACCCAGCAACACGAAGAAACC
Source organism: Dehalococcoidia bacterium (assembly GCA_049642385.1). GTDB lineage: Bacteria > Chloroflexota > Dehalococcoidia > DSTF01 > RBG-16-68-14 > JBAROU01. The sequence continues at coordinate 1,463 of JBAROU010000230.1, forward strand.
TGCGGCGCCCGCGATCACCGCTCCCTGAACGATCCGCCGGATCTTCGTCTCGATCTCGGTGCGCGCGAGCTCGATTTCCTCGCGGATCAGGGTGGATGCGCTTTCGGAAATCTGGCTGACCAGGTCGCCGATCGAGCGCTCGTCGCCATTCGGATCGGGGATCTGCTGGGTCTCGCTAGCTTCCAAAGCGTCGCACCAACTTCCCGAACAGGAACCCTCCGACGAAAGCAGCTCCGACCAGCATCTCGGGATTCTCGTCGAAGGGTGATTCGGCCTCGGCTCCGTAGCCGTTGGCGGACGTACTGGGTCGATCCACCCCCGAGACGAATTCTGCCGTTACCGGGTCTCCGGTGGGCGCCTCGCTGGCGCCCTGACTCAAGCTCTCGAATTGCTCGTCGGCCATTGCCTAATCTGGTGGATCCTCTTCGAACACCCGGCGCCAGATCGTCGCGGCGACACGGTTGGCAGCGATCGACGCGCCAACCCCGA
>JBAROU010000246.1:0-5898 GCA_049642385.1 Dehalococcoidia bacterium
GTCTCCCATAACCACTGTCTTAGAGTTCTCGTTCGGAGCCGCTGACGATCGACACAGTTACCGTTCCTGTTGCAACATCGAGACGAACGGTCCGCCCTCGCGTACCACCCGTGTCCGATGCCGTCAGCCGTATCCTCAAACCGCTCAAGGCTTCCCGGGCAGCCGCCACGTTTCGTTCGCCTATCTGCGTTGGTCCCTGGGTTCCGTTCAGCATCTGCGCGCCGCCGATGAGCTTGGCCGTGAGCCGCTGCTTGCTCGCCCCCTCATCCCGCATGTCCTCCACCAGCGCCGGAACCGCGTAATCGACAAATCGCGGACTTGGCGGTCGGCGCCCGCGTTGTTCGCTCGAGGGAAGAACCATGTGGGCCATGCCGGCCACTCGAGCGACAGGGTCGTAGAGGCACAGCGCAACGCACGATCCAAGACCGAGAGAAATCAACACTTCCGACCCGTCGACCGATATCCGAAGCTCGCCCAGCCCTACAACCGTTCTCCTGGCAAGCGAAGCCAACTCCATCGTCAAGCGGCTCGCATCTGTTCAAGCAGGGCATGCATCAGATCCTCCCTGGGAATCACGACGAACACGCCGGAGATCGAGTGCCCCAGGTCATTGAACGTCGTCTCCGCGATGAAGGCATAGTCCTGTATCAGAAGAATGTCTGCGGCTACAACGTCCAGGAGCGCGCCGGCCATGTCCGCCAGAACAATGGGCGGAGATGGCATCAGGCGGAGCCCCGTGGTGTCCGACAGCACCGTGAGGAAGGCCGACCCCATGATGTTGCCCAGCTCAGCCAGCGCCGATTCCTCCATCTCTCCAAGAGCGTTCACCGTGCCTGGCGGCCGGCCCATCAAGATGTCGGCGAACGCCAACGCCATCGAGGGGTGAAACATGAACATGATGTGACCCGGCGCCGGGCCGGAGATCGTGATGTACGTCGCAACGGCCTCCACTTCAGGTCCCCCCATGAGCTGGGCTATCTCGCCCATTGGTGTCTGCTTGAGCTGGAAGGTCCCAATCGAGATCCGCCGATCACACAGCTTGGACAGCCCATCGACGGCCCGCTCCATGCCCCGGCCCGCGACGTCGCTCCAGAAGGTCAATTCCGCGCTCTCCATGATGGCCCTCCCTTACAGTCGACTCGCTTGTGCGATTACCGCAGCGGACCGTGCCAACGCAGGGATGTCCAGGATCAGCGCCACTCCGCCGTCACCCAGAATGCACGCACCTGCGACAGCCGTCGCTGCGTGGAAGTGGCGACCGAGCGGCTTCAGGACGACCTCCTGCTGGCCAATGAGACGATCGACGGCTATCGCCACGCGTTGGTTCTCGGCCTTCGTCACGACAGCAAACTGCCCCGCCACACCAGCGCCGCCTGCCGTACTGAAGTCGCCACCTGCCAGTTGCAGAAGAGGGATCGGCCCTTCCGGGGTTCGCAACACGGGCGTTTGGGCGATCTGATGAATGCTGCCCATTTCAAGTCGAAGCGTTTGCTCAACGTGGCTCAGGCGCATCCCGTAGATTGTCCCCCCTACATCCGCTATCAGCGCACCCACTGTGGAAAGCGTGTTCGGCAGGCGCAGGATGAACGACGCACCGTGGCCCGGTGTGCTACGGATGGTGACGGAACCACCGATCTCCGCAAGCGTGCGCCTTACAGCGTCCAGTCCGACTCCCCGCCCCGATACGTCAGTGATCGCGCCGGCAGTGGAGAATCCGGGGTGAAAGACCAGCTCCAACGCCCCGTCGTCGTGCATGCGCTCGATCTCCTCGTCAGACGCGATACCTAGCCCGCTCGCACGACGCCGGACGGTGGCGGCGTCGATGCCAATGCCATCGTCCTGCACGGTGACGGAGATATAGCCCGGCTCATCGCGCGCGACGAGCTTGACCGTCCCGATAGCTGGCTTGTCATTCACGGCCCGCTCTTCCGGGCGTTCGATCCCGTGATCTACCGCGTTCCTCAGGAGATGCAGCACCGGTTCGCGCACACGTTCCACGACAGAACGGTCGATCTCTGTTTCCTGGCCCTCGAGTAACAAGCGAACGCTCTTGCCGGTTCGCCCGGCCAGATCTCGGACAAGCCGCGGGAAGCCCACGAACATCCTGCCAATCGGCACCATGCGCAGCGCCATCATATGAGCGTCCAGGTCATCCACCACGCGCGAGATGTGGCCTGACACATCTGCTAGGTCACGCGTCGCCTCGCCTCCAACCTCTCGGGCACCCAGCGCGGCGACGATTGTCGTCATCCGACTTCGATCGACGACGAGCTCACTGATCGTGTTCATCAACGCGTCAAGCTGGTCGACGCCGACGCGCATCGTAGCCGTGCTACGGGTCCCATCACGCTGTTCTGTTATCTGCATCCCGGGACGACACGGCTCAACCGCATCAGCGATCGTGTCGGGCAACTCAGCGAGCCGAGAACGCAGGCTGTCCAACGGCTCCTCCGTCGCAATGAGCGCATCGACCCATGGTCCGACGTTCTGCCGCTCGATCTCCTCCAGCGTCGGGTGCAGCCACAGCACGTCGCCTGCCGAAGCGAGCTCGCCGGCGACCTGAAACGCCCTAACAGCCCGCCACGCTGGATCGGCTGTCAAACGCATGCGGACGGCGTAGACTGGCTTCTTGGTCGCCAGCGCCTTGTCCATCAGCTCCTTACCCAGCTCGACCGAGATGCCCCACGGCGCCTCATCCTCGCCAGGTTCAGCGCCAGGATCGTCTGGGCTGAGACACGCCCGCAACGCGTTGACGAAGACGCCGACGTCTTGGGGCTGATATCGCTGCTGTTCAACATCGCCGCAAATGCTTCGGACCGTGTCCAGGCCCTGCAAGAGCGCATCCACGATCCCTTGGCTCATCGCAACGGCATCGCTCCGGAACGCATCCAAGACATCCTCCATCGCATGCGCAAGCTGTGCGATGTCAGAGAGCCCCAACATGGAGGCGGACCCCTTCAGCGTGTGCACCGCGCGAAAGATCTCCTGGAGGAGATCGTCGTTCGTCTCCTCCTGCTCCAGCCGAACAATGCCGCGGTCCAACAGGTCGAGGCCATCGTACGCCTCGGCCAGAAATGCCTCCATCTCGGCCGGGGTGATATCGTCCTCACGCTGCATGTGCTCGTCGCTTTCCTATGCCGCCGCTGATTCCGCGTCCGCGTCGTCGTCGCGCAGCACTCTGTTGATATCGAGCAGGATAATGAGCTTGTCTGTCAGATTGGCGATGCCCTGCACGTAGTAGGATTCCGCCGTCGCTACCGCCGGAGACGCAGGCTCCATCGCGCCCTCAGCGACACGTACGACTTCCGTCACGGCATCGACGATCATGCCAACGTCTTCGCTATCGACCTCGACAACCACGATCCGGCTTTCCTTGGTAACCTCCGCTTCGCCAAGGCCAAGACGCCTCCGCAGGTCGACCACGGGAATGACCTTCCCACGAAGGTTGATCACACCTTCCACGTGGGCTGGCGCATTCGGCACATGCGTGATGGTCTCCAGCCTGATGATCTCGCGCACATGCTCGATGCCGATTCCGAACGCCTCGCGCGCCAGGTCAAAGACGACGAGCTGTCGTTCCGCACCGATCGCCTTGTCCAATTCCATGACCGATTCTTCCTTCCGTCGCCTCTCAAGCAGCAAGTCTGTGGGGCTGGTCCAAGTCAACAACCGCCGCGCTATCCAACGATTCCTGCTCGGTTCGGAACCTGTTGATGTGCTCGCGAAGGGCCTCCGTCATCTCCCCCAATGCGTGCGCCGACGCCGTTACCTCTTCCGCCTGTGCGGTGAGCTCCTGAGCGGATGCGGACACCTCTTCGGTAGCAGCGGCGTTCTCTTCAGCGATACCAGCCATGGAACCGATCGCGTCGCTGACTGACGTTGAGTTACTCTGCATCTGCGTCACGGCCGCCACCGTCCTATCCAGTGCCTCCTTCGCTTGCGCAATCACACTGGTCATCTCCGAGCCAGAAGCCTTCAGCTCCTCAGAACCACCGGCGATCTGCTCGATCTGAGCCGCAACTTCCTCGATAGAGGAGACGATTTGTGCCAGCGCGTTCCCCGCTTCCGTCGACAGCTGACTGCCGCTGTCCATCTCGCTGGAAGCGTCCTTCATCGACGCTACGGACGCGTCAACGCCGCGCTGGACGCCGGTGATCAGGACGGCGATCTCCTTGGTTGCTGACGCGACTCGCTCTGCCAGGCTACGCACCTCGTCAGCCACCACCGCGAAGCCACGCCCCTGCTCACCCGCTCTTGCCGCCTCGATGGCGGCGTTGAGCGCAAGCAGGTTCGTCTGGTCGGCAATGTCGTCGATAACGGCAACGATGTTGCCGATCTCAGTCGACTGGCCCCCCAGCTTCGCGATCTCTTCCGACGTCGTGCCCATCGCTGCCTTAATCCGGTCGATCGCGTCGAACGTCTTCCTCACCATCGAGGCGCCGTTGTTCGCCGTTTCCGCGGCGTCGCGTGCGCCGGCGGCAGCCTCCTGTGCGTTCTGCGACATCTGATCGGCGCCTTCCGATACCCGTTCGCCCAACGCTGTTACGTCGCCGACAGTGCGCGACTGTACCTCGGAGCTGTGCGACACTTCTTCGACAGCCGAGCCCAATTGGGAAATATTTTCATTCGCCTCCTGCGCGCTCCTTGCTTGCGAGCTGGCTCCTTCGGCCAATTGGTTTGACGTGGAGGCGACCTGCTGTGAGGCTTGTGCCGACTGGTCCGCCGCCTCCGCAAGCTGTCCCCGCGAATTCGTAATTGAGTTCACGCTGTCGATGGCCTGCCCGAGCAACGACCGAAGGTTCTCGGTCATCCGGGAAAACGACGTACCCAGCAAGTCGAGCTGAGAACGAGGACGAACGTCCTTGGTCAGGTCACCATCGGCGATACGCGTCGCCGCCATCGCCATCTCCTTCAGATAACCGACCATACGTTGGAACGCCTGCGCCATATCTCCAATCTCATCGTCTGTCGTCGCGCCGATATCTTGCTCAACGTCGCCATCTGCGATCCGGTCGGCAGCCGCCAGCATGCGCTTCACGTTGCTGACAATGCCTTGGGAGATCCACGCGGCGATGCCACCAGCGACGAGCATGACTCCTATCACGATGCCGATCATCAGGATCATCGCCCTGTTCTGCGTAGCGATCGCTGAGTCATGCGCCTGCTCCGCTGCAAGAGATGTCTCCTGGTTGAGCAGCAAGATGGCGTCGAGTGACCGCTGAAACGCATCGTTGGCGTTGCCAGACAAGACTGTCTCAGCGGCTGCTTTTGTGTTTCCAGCATCAACCAGTGCGATGGTCTCTGCATCTCGTGTGGCAAACCACTCCGTATTGTTCTGCTCAACCTCGGTCAATAGCTCAGCCTGCCGCTCGGTCAGGCCTTCGTGGGCACGAAGGACTACCGTGGCGTCGTCGATTCCCCGTTCATGCGACGCGATCTCCTCCGCGATCTGGGGGCGTGCTTCCTCGGGAGCGAGGACATACGCGAGGATGCGTTCTCGCATCAAGAGCATCTCTCGACGGACCGCACCGCTCTCCACCTCCGTCTTGAACCGATTGCTGAACAGATCGGTCGCGTCGTTGCCCACAGACTTCAGCTGCATCGTTGCGAAGATTCCCGTGCCGATAAGTGCCGCAACAACGATCCCGAACCCTAAGAACAGCTTGAGTCGAATGGTTCGTCGCATAGCATCGCTCCTCTTAATGACAATCGCCTGCGCCGCCAGTGTCGCGGCGCTATCCACAGTATCTGTGTCGCAGCGTCTACCGACGATTAGCCTAATGTCGCAGTCGGAACCGTTCGAGTCCTCATTCGCGTGCTTCGCAACGACTACCCGCCCGGAGTTTGCTTACTACGCGCAACTTACAATGAAGACCTGTTATACAACGTGTTGTAGAC
>JBAROU010000045.1:0-9343 GCA_049642385.1 Dehalococcoidia bacterium
ACTTGACGATCAACGTCTCCGAGTTCTTCCGTGATCCTGATCAGTTCGCCCGTCTACGCTCGCAAATCTTGCCCGAGCTGCTCTCGGCGCGTCGACGTATCCGCATTTGGAGCGCCGGATGTTCGCATGGAGCGGAGCCATATTCGATCGCGATGCTGCTGAGCGAGCCGGGTTCCGCTCCGAGAGTGCCGATCCTCGCGACGGACATGGATACGGCGGCTCTTGCGCAGGCAACAGCAGGAGGGCCTTACTCACCGGACCAGGTACGAAACGTGCCTCGCGTCGATCTGCGCCGGTACTTCCGGAGCGAAGAAGGGCAGTACTGGATCAATGACGGCCTTCGCCGCCTTGTCGAATTCCGTGAGCACAACGTACTCGATGGCAGCTTCGGCAGGGACTTCGATCTGATCATGTGCCGGAACGTGATGATCTACCTGTCATCGGAAGCGAAGGCACGCCTGCTACGGCGGCTTTCTGGCGCGCTCATACCGGGCGGTGTTCTGTTCGTTGGTGGGACGGAGGCCATTCTGGAATCGAGCCGCTTTGGCCTCCAACGGCTGTACGGAGACTTCTACCAAAGGGTTGCAAGCGTTCCGCACGTATCGAGCTGCGTCGCGAAGGCCGCCTTATGAAGATATACCTGACTACCATTGTCCCGGCCGCCGCTGCATCGCTTGCGATATTAACAGCGACGGCCATCGCGAGGTTGTTGGGCGCACCTGCGCAGTACCTGGTCGGCTGTGTTGCCGTGGGCGAGGGCGTCCTCGTGGTGTACCTGCTGTGGATCGCCATGTACTTGAGCCGGACCGCTGCCCGACAAGCGGCGGAGGTGGAGGCAGCGCTGGCGAACACCGAAGAAGAAATCGCCGTTCGAGCAGATGCCGAGCGTCAACTGATGCTGCTCACCGAATCGCTCGAGGAGCGCGTCGCCGAGCGCACCGCCGCCGCGGAAGAACGGGCGCAGCAGCTTGCTGAGGTAAACCAGAGGCTGGAGGCTGAGATCGGCGAGCGAACCAAAGCGGAGATCGCGTTACGGGAGCTGGGGCAGCGCTACCGCGATCTCTATGACAACGCCCCAGATATGTATGTCGCTGTGGACGCGGATACCGGAGCGATCATCGAATGCAACCATACCGTCGCCGCCGTTACCGGTTACGCCAAGGAGGAGCTCCTTGGGTTGCCGGTGCTTTCCCTCTACGACCCACGATGGGTAGACGATGCCAAGGCCGCAGAGACGCTACTTCGTGATGCGGGCAAGATCGAGGACGCGGAGCTGCGGCTTCGTCGCAAAGATGGCACGACCGTTGACGTCAGCCTCAGTATGACCGCGGAGTACGATAGCCAACGCCGCCTGGTGCAGATCCGCGAAAGCTGGCGTGATATCACGGACAGGAAGGCGGCACTGGAGGCGCTCGCCCGCCAGGCGCAAGATCTACGCCGCACCAATTCCGAGCTGGAGCAGTTCGCCTACGTCACGGCCCATGACTTGCAGGAGCCGGTACGCATGGTGACCAGCTTCACGCAACTGCTCGCCCGGCGTCAGAAGGGCTGCCTGGATGATGAGGCGCAGCAGTTTGTTGATTTCGCGGTGGAGGGCGCGACGCGTATCCATTACTTGCTGAATGACCTGTTAACCTTCCTGGAGATCGGCAAAGCTGCGCCCGGCAGAGCCGACGCCGGCGCGGCGCTCGACCGTGCCCTGGCCCATCTACGGCCGGAGATCAGCGAGCACGAAGTACTCGTGGACGTAGCTGGCGCAATGCCGAGCGTCTTCGCGGACCAGCAGCAACTTGCTCAGGTGTTCGAGCAGCTCATCGGCAATGCCGTCAAGTTTCGTACCGAGAAACCGCCTCGTATCATTATCACCACGCAGGCACAGGGCGACGAGTGGCTGTTTCGCGTGAGCGACAACGGAATCGGAATCGCGCCTGAATATAGGGAACGCATCTTCAAGCTCTTTCAGCGACTCCATGAGCGCGGCGCTTACGCTGGCACAGGCACTGGTCTCGCCATCTGTCGAAAGATCGTCGAGCACTACGGCGGCCGGATCTGGGTGGAATCGAAGGACGCCGGAGCTGCCTTTTGCTTCGTGCTGCCGGGTGCTGATACTCAGGCCGCCGCGTAGGAAGTCCGGGCCGTCTAGTCTCGCTTGATCAGACGTTCAGGGGCACGAGTTCGTCGCCCACTGTAACCTGGCCCGGCTCGGCGATTGTGCAGTAGACGCCGAAGTTCACTTCCTTTGGCTGGTCCGTCCGGTACGAAGCGATGATCTTGAGGGTGTTCATATCGATTTCGCCAGTCTCCGGGCTGTGCGTGGTGACCGCGCAGCGCGAATCGCGCGCCTTCACTCGAAGCACGGCCTTGCCGAGACGCACTTCTCCGTCCAGCCAGCTGTCCTCTTCGTGGGGCGTTGCCCCGGAGAGGTAGATGTTCTGGCGGAAGCGCCTGCCATCGATGTTGTCGCTGCCGGCAGCGTCCGCGAGCGCTTGCAGCGACGCTGTGGAGCACATGGAAATCGGATATCCGTCGAAAGAGGCGCCGGGCCTCTCGGTCTTGATGAGACGCAGCTCTTGCCCGGCGAACTCCGATAGCGCCTCACTCCACTCGCCCAACACCGCGTGACCTTCCACCGGCCGCCCTTCCCAGAAGGCGGTCTTCGTCGCGTCGCCCAGCCCCGGCGTTCCCCGTACGGTGTGGCCACCCGGGAACGTGAGATCGAGCGCACCGCTGGCGACATCGTACGCGGCGTGCACTTGCACGAGCGGGCCGTGCTCGCGCTGGGTGAACAGCTTGCTCTGCGCATCGACGATGAAGAAGGCGCGGTCTCCGGAGATGCCCGGCTTGTCCAGAAATGCGCTCCCCACTTCGGCCAGGGCCAGCGACTTCACGGGAGATAGGTAGAGGCTCTCGATGCGTATCATCGCGGTAGCCCAAGCTTAACAAAGCCCGCCGAGCGCCGCTATCGATTCCGAACAGGTGTCGAGGGTAGTGCTGTGAGGTGCGTCGCGGGCCGGGGCCGTAGCCGGCAAGCCGGACGGTTAGTCGACTACTCCGAAGCGAGCGACATCCACAGGTGAATCGCACCCACGGCCCGGTACGGACGCCAGCGTTCCGCTGCGTCGCGCAGCTCCTGGGCCGAGGCGGTTTCGCCGGGTGAGCCGCGCAGGCGAGCCAGCGCTCGCCGAAGGCCGAGATCTTCCGCGGGGAGCGCGTCGAGGTGCCCGGCGGCGCGGAGCGCGATGAATTGTGCCGTCCACGGGCCGATGCCGGGCACCTCGCAAAGCTGACCGTCTAACTCGTCCAGCGAAGACGTTGGCTCCAGGCTGAGCTGCCCGCACGCGTACGCGACGGCAAGACTGCGGATGGCCACAGCGCGTGTTTCCGTGAGGCCGAGCGCGGTGAGCTTCGGGAGAGGCGCGTCGGCGAGCTGCTGCGCGGATGGGAACACGCGCGCGAGTTCGAACGCATCGAGGCCCGCGACCGCGGCTCCGAACGCTGTGGCGAGGCGGCCCGTCAGCGTGCTCGCGGCGGCGACTGAGATCCCCTGACCGATGATGACACGCACTGCGATTTCGAATCGGTCCCAGGCGCCGGGCGGTCGAAGGCCTGGCCGGGCCGCGACGAGCGGGGCGAGGAGCGGGTCGCGCATGAGCACTGGCAACCATACGTCCGGCTTCTGATCGAGCGCGAAGATGCGCCGCGACCGCGTTACGTCATCGATCAGGGCGTCGAACGTGGGTAGGTGGGCGAGTAGCAGGAGATGACAGCCGTCCCCCGCATCGCGCAGCTCGATGACACCGGGGCTACCGCAGGTAGAGATCGTGCGCCGGTAGACGTCCGGGCCGACGGCCTCGACGCCGGGTATCGCTCGAGGCCGCAGGAAGGCCAGCATCTGGTCGAATGCGAGTGGGCCGTCGTAGGGCAGACGCAGAGGCAGTCCGCCGTCCGCGACGAGTCGATCGTTGCGGAAGCGTTTCGTTCGTAGCGCCGATGGACTGAGTCTGAACGTATCGAGCATGACGCGGTTGAGCTGCCGTACGCTGGAGAAGCCCGCCGCGAACGCGACGCGCGTCATCGACATGTCGGTCTCGTCGAGGAGGCGCCGCGCGAAGTGCGCCCGGCGCGAGCGAGCGACGAAGGCAGGTGTCGCGCCGACGTGTTGGAGGAACAGGCGTCGCAGTTGGCGACCACTGATGCTCAGGCGCAGGGCGAGCTCCTCGTCGCGCGCTTCGTCGAGCGCGCCTTCGCTGATCAGCACGAGCGCACGTTCGACCACTGCGGGAGCGTCCGCGAGGCGTGAGAGCGGCGGCAGGCGGTCGGGGCGGCAGCGCAGGCAGGGGCGGAAGCCCGCCGCCTCGGCGGCGACGGTCGAGCCGAAGCCGACGACGTTGCGCCTCTTCGGGCGGCCAGGGCAGCCGTGACGGCAGTAGATGCCAGTAGTGGTGACCGCGCTGATAGGTGAGAGCAACCCCATGGCCCCATTCTAACCCTCCAGCCGTATGTGGATCAGACGAATTCGGACAGATGAGGCATGTCCGAATCCGGCGAGCAGCGCGTCGCCAGATCGGCGAAAATGGGGGAGAAAGGAGACAACCAAATGACACACGAATGCACATGGACCGAGAAGTCGCCGGTGGGGATGCTGAGGATCACGGTCGGGTCGGCGGGCATCCGCTCGATCGAACTGCGCGCGCGAGCGGTGCGCGGAACGCCGTGTCGGACGTGTCGACCGATCAGTGCGGCGTTCAGGCGCTATCTCGCGGGCGACCGCGACGCGCTGGAAGCGCTGCCGGTTGACCTGGAGCTGGCAGCGACGGACTTCCATCGACGCGTGTACGAGACCTTGCGGGGCATGGCGCCGCCCGGCGTGACAACGACGTATGGAGAGCTCGCAGCAGCCGCGGGCAAGCCGGGTGCTGCAAGAGCTGTCGGTGGAGCGATGTCGCGCAACCCTGTGCCGATCGTCGTACCCTGCCATCGCGTGCTCGCGTCGGGCGGAGGGTTGGGTGGCTACGGCGGCGGTCTAGAGATGAAACGGTTCTTGCTGGGGATCGAGCGCGCGGACCAGTAGACGCGCGGAGGTTGCGAATGTTCATCTTCGACGAGCTGGTGCGGTCGTTCGCTCACGATAGGGAGCTGGAGGCTCGGCGGATGGCCAGGCAAGCTTCGATTGGCGCTTCGCCCGGCGGCGTTCGCGGTTGGGCGCCGTCGGCGCTCAGCAGGGCGGGAATTTGGCTGGGCGGGGCAGGCGCTGGCGCAGCGATGCGGGCGCTGCACATCGAGCAGGCCGGTTTGGCGAGGCCAGAGACGGATTCGCACCACTCCTAACGTTGACCTGCCAGGGGAAAGCGGTGATACTGGCTGGAGGAGCGTGGAGTGAAGAAGGAGGAGTTATGAAGTCCTCGTTTATTGGCATACCTCTCGCGGCGATCGTTCTCGCCGTATTTCTCACGACGCTGGGCGCCAGTGCCGCGCATGCCCAGCAGAGCCCCTGCCAGCCTAACCCGGGCCCTGTCGATGCGACTGACCCGAGCGTCATCGTGGCGGCGCCGCTCGACAATGCCTCGGTAAGCAGCCCAGTGCATGTTGAAGGTCAGGCGCGCGTGTTCGAGGCGAACGTCAGCCTCAAGCTGTTTGACGCGAGCGGAGTGGAGTTGGTCTCGACGTTTACCAACGCCGCGGAAGGTCAAGTACTCTCGCCGTTCAGCACCGACGTCGCCTTCTCAGTCAGCACCCCGACGCCGGCGTGCCTCTGGGTGTTCGAGACCAGCGCGCAGGATGGCAGCGCGATCAACGTCGTGCAGGTGCCTCTGACGCTGTTGCCCCCGACCCTACCTTCCACGGGCGACGGAGCGGCGACGTCCGACAGCATGGCATTCCTGTGGATCGCGGGCGGTCTGGCCATCGCAGGTGCGGTGTTCATCGGCGCGGGCTTGCCGATCCGACGCCGCCAGACGTAGAAACGCTGTCTCTAGCCAAACACCTCGACCGCAAGTAGCGCGAGGATGATGGCGCCTGTCACGATGAGGAGGGCGCTCGCGGCCAGCACGAGCCGGCGCGGCGGGCGGTAGCTCCGGCGCTCGATATCGCCGAGTGTGATCTCGAAGCTGACATACGCCCATGCGACCATGAGCACGCCGGCGAAGGCGGTAAAGCCGCCCAAAGTAAGCGCTAGGAATCTCGCGGGCCCGTCTTCTGTCGCGAACGCGATCGCTCCTAATGCGACACCCAGCAGGACGACTGACGAACGGAGCCAGGCGAGGAAGGTGCGTTCGTTGGCGAGGTGGGTGCGGATGAGCGCCTCGTCCGAGGTCTCGTGGCCGTTGTCGGAGAACAGCCAGTGGCGGATTCGGCTCAACATCGTTCCCTAGTATGCGATCCAAGGGCGCGGCTGCGCTAGAGCCCGGCGCCGGCTGAGAACGGTGGCCTCGTGGCTCAGCGAGCGCGCTCGTGGCGATATCTACTATAGCCGTCCCGGTCGTTGGGATAGAGGCTGCTGAAGCACAGCTTTCCGACTGGCCATATCGGATCACTATCCTAAGCTATTCACTCTCGGGGCTGCGGAATTCCCGTATACGTCAAGGCTCCGTCCCGATAGGTCGATAAGTAGTAGGAGGGAAGAGTGAGCTCGTTGTTTGCAGGGGCGGGCCGGGTACTGCTGTATCCGGTGCGCCACATACGCTGGAAGATCATCGCGCCGTATATCGTGCTTACCGCGGTTATCGCGGGCGTTGGCACATTCGTTGCGACGCGGTTGGTCACCGGCTCCCTGCAGGAGCGGTTCGAGAACCAGTTGGCGGAAGCGGCGCGCGTCGCTTGCGACTCCGTGGTCAGGCGCGAGCGAGCTCACCTGGAAATAGTGCGTGGTGTGGCGTTCACTCAGGGCGTCGCTACCGCGGTGGAGCAGGACGATAGTGTGAAGTTACGCGACTTGGTACTCCCGATCGCGGCGAATGGCCGGACCGAGCTGGTCGAGGTGCTCGACGCGGACGGCTCGCGTGTGCTTGGCCTTCAGCTCGCTGACCGAGAGAGGTTGGAGTATCAACCGCTGACTGACGCGAATGACCGCATGTCGTGGCCCGCGGTGTCCAGCGTCCTTGAGGGGCGGGCGGACGCGCAGGGCGACAAGTTCGCGCAGCTTGCGGAAACATCGGCAGGCTACGCGCTGTACACGGCCGGGCCGATCTACGATGGCGATCAAATTGTTGGCGCGGTGCTGGTCGGCAGCCGTCTCGAATCGCTGCTGCCAGCGCTCAAAGGGGAGGCGCTGGCGGATGTAACAGTCTACGGCTTTGATGGGGCGGAATTGAGCACCACGTTCGCGGCGTCGAATACGTCCGACGAGGCGAATCTGACACCGGACCCTGAGGCTATCTCAGCATTCGGAACGCCGGACACGATCCGCGAGACAAAGACGCTCTTCGGGCGTGGGTTCGACCTTCTCTACGGCGAGATGGTGGTGCGCGACCAGGTCGTCGGCATGTACTCGGTTGCGCTGCCGTCATCGTTCATCCTGAGCGCCGGCGGAACGACGCGCTGGCAAATGGGGCTGCTGTTTGCGGGCGCCACCACGGCGGTCCTGCTCACGGGGCTCGTGCTCGCCGGCAGTCTGACAAGGCCGCTCCTGCGCCTCGTCCGCGCTGCGCGGGCCGTATCCAGCGGCGATCTCACGGCTCGCTCCGGCGTGCGCACTTCCGACGAGGTCGGCGTGCTCGCTGCTTCGTTCGATCAGATGACGGAGCGACTGCAACGCCAGCATCTGTCAACCATTCGGGCGCTGACCTCAGCGATCGACGCGCGCGATCCGTACACCGCGGGTCACTCGTCACGCGTGGGACAGCTTGCGGTAATGATCGGCGAGGCGTGCGACTTACCGGAACCGATGTTGCAACACCTGGAGATCGGGGGCTACTTGCACGACATCGGCAAGATTGGCGTGCGCGACTCGATCCTGATGAAGCCCGGCCGCCTGACGCCGGAGGAGCGCGAGATGATCGAGCGGCACCCGGTCGTCGGTCTCGACATTCTCGAGCCGGTCGAACTGGCGCCGGAGGTTGTGGCGTTCGTGAGCGGCCACCACGAGAAGCTCGACGGCAGTGGCTACCCACACGGCCTGCGCGCGAGTGAGGTGAGCGTCATCTCTCGCATCGCCGCGATCTCTGATATCTACGATGCGCTTACGACCGACCGACCGTACCGAGGCGCGATGACGACGGAGGAAGCGCTCTACATCATGCGCCGTGAGATGGAGGACGGAAAGCTGGACAACGAGGTGCTCCGAGTCTTCGAGGGGCTGGTCCAGCGGTGGGAGTGGCGGCGCAAGAGCGACCCGGCGCTGCAAGGATTCCGGCTGCCTGGCGATCCCCTGCGTCGGAGCGCATAGCATGCGCCGCCTCGTGCGCGCGCTGGCTCTGATCGCGACGGCGTTGGTCGCCGTCCTCGTCGTGACGTCCTCGCCTCAATGGCGAGATCGGCCGCCGCCGCAGTGGCGTGCAACCCGCCGGCACCGCCTGGCCCCTGCGCCACCACCTGCACATGAGATCATGGGCGAGTCGAGCTCTCTCGGGTCACGCGCGCGATCTATCGCGGTTGGTGCGTTGGTTGTACTGGGAACGCTCGTGCTGACGACGACGGCGGCGGCGCTGGCCGTCAAGTATCCACGGCTCGGCCATCTGGACACATCCACCGAGTCGAGGCTGGCGGCCGACTACTCCGCCGACCCGCATGACGTTCGCATCGCTCCATTAGACCCGGATATCGTAGGCGCCGCTGTCAATGACGAGGACGCGCTCACGTCCGGCAGCGACAGCTCGCAACGCTCGCGCGTGCAGATCAGCCACTTGCCGGCCGACGGCGGTTCGAGCGTACCGCCTGCATCGCAGCCGAACGCCGATACGCCTACGAGCGGGGTGAGCACGCCGACCGCCGACGCGCCGGGCACCGGTGATACGGCCACGAACACGCCGACCACGCTGGCCGTGATTTCGACGGCAACGACCACGCCGGTCGTGCTCACACCAACGCCGCGCCCGCCCACTTCAACGCCGACCACGCGACCAACCGAGACCCCGACGCCTGTGCCGCCTACAGCGACTCTCGTGCATCCGCCTACGAGCACGCCAACAGACAAGCCAACCAACACGCCAACCGAAACGCCGACAGATAAGCCGACAGAGACGCCAACGAAGACACCGACCAAGACGCCCACGTATACGCCGACCAGCACACCGACAGACACGCCTACGGACACTGCTACGAGTACGCCGACGGACGCGCCCACAGACACTGCTACGAATACGCCGACGGACACACCTACGGATACTGCTACGAGCACGCCGACGGA
>JBAROU010000054.1:0-2884 GCA_049642385.1 Dehalococcoidia bacterium
GCTTGAAGTAGCCGATCATGCCGACGAGGACCGTCACCATCACGCCGATGATGATCCAAAAGGCGTGGATGCCGCCGCCGCCGGGCACCGCGGTGTTCATGCCCCAGATGCTGGCCAGCAGGGTCAGCGGCAGGATGATCACCGAGAACGCGGTCAGCACGCGCAGCACGTCGTTGACGCGGTGTGAGAGGATCGATTCGTTGGTTTCCTCGAGCGCCTGCACGACCTCCTTGTAGTTCTCGAGCATGTCCCAGATGCGCTCGCAGGCATCGACGATGTCGTCGAAGTAGACGTCCATGTCGCCGGCCAGGTAGCGCTGCTTGGTGCGCTCCAGGTCGCGAAGCACGGTGCGCTGCGGGCGGATCACCTTGCGGAAGTTGATGATCTCCTGCTTGACGTTGGAGAGATCGCGCACGATCTCCTCGGAGCGCCCTTTGAAGATCTCGGCCTCGAGTTGTTCCAACTTGTTTCCGATCTTGCGCAGCATCGGGAAGCAGTAGTCGAAGCTCTGGTCGACGATCTGGTACAGCAGGTAACCCGAGCCCTTCGAGAAGTACTGGTCGCGCAGGTCCTCGCTGACGCGGCAGCGCTCGAACAGATACTCGACCGGCTTGAGCGGCTGGTTCGGGATCGTGATCACGTAGTCGGGCCCGACGAACAGGTCCAGCTCGCCCGCATTCAAGCGCCCGACCTGCTTGTCGAACACGGGGAAGTGCAGCACGATGAACAGGTAGTCGGGGTACTCGTCGATCTTCGGTCGCTGATTGCGCGAGCTGACGTCCTCGAGATCGAGTGGGTGGAAGTCGTAATGTTCCGACAGCCAGGCAAGCTCGAGCCCGGTTGGCTCGGGGATGTTGATCCAGGTCAGCTCGCCGTGCTGGACGCGCTCGATGCGCGGCTGAGTACGCTCAGGAGCAGGAGCAACGACGGCGCTCGCGCGCGAGCGACGCAATCTCGGCCGCGGTACGGCTGGCATCGAGAGGGTCCCCATCGTTGTCGAAGATCGGCTCCATGGTGAGGATTCTACCTAGTGCATGAGTCGAACAACTCAGCGGGATATCCTGCGCGCCCGATGCAGCGCAACGCCGACACCCCGGTAGTGATCCTCTGCGGCGGCCGTGGTCTGCGCATGGGCGGTGATGAAGCGCTGCCGAAACCACTTGCCGACGTCGGCTCTCGCCCGATCCTCTGGCACGTGATGGCGCTTTACGCGGCGCAGGAATTCCGCTCGTTCGTGCTCTGTCTTGGCAATCGCGGCGACTCGATCCGCGAGGCCGTGCTCGAGTGGGGCGAGGACTGGGACGTCACGTTCGTCGACACCGGCGACGACACGCCCACCGGCGGGCGCGTTGCGCGCGTCGCGGACCATGTAGCGGCGGGCACCTTCTGTCTGACCTACGCGGACGGCGTGGCCGACATCGACCTGACCGAGCTGGTTGAGTTCCACTACGGCCACGGCAAGGCGGCGACGGTCACGGTCGTGCGTCCCGAAAATCCCTGGGGGGTCGCCCAGCTGTCCGACGACGGGCACGTGATCGGCTTTGCGGAAAAGCCGCAGCTCGACTCCTGGGTGAACGGCGGCTTCTTCGTGATGGAGCCGGAGGCGCTCTCATACATAGAGGCAGACGACATCCTCGAGCGTCGCCCGATGGAGCTGCTCGCACGCCAGCGCGAGCTGGTCGCCTTCCGCCACGATGGATTCTGGGAGTGCATGGACACCTACAAGGACGCGCTGCGGCTGAACGATCTCTGGGAACAGGGTCTCGCGCCCTGGCGCGACCGAGTGACGGCGTGAGCGGCGGCTTCTGGCACAGGCGCCAGGTGCTGCTGACCGGCGCCCAGGGGTTCATCGGCTCGTGGCTGGCGGAGGCGTTGCTCGACGGCGGCGCCGAGGTCACTGCGGTGATTCGCGACGAGCCGGCCAAGTCCCGCTTCGAGATCGTGGGTCTGCGCGATCGCTGCCGCCTCGTGCAAGGCGGCCTCGACGACACGCGCGTGTTGCAGCGGGTCGCCAACGAGAACTCGATCGACACGGTCTTCCACCTGGCGGCGCAGACGATAGTTGGGACGGCCAATCGCTCGCCACTGTCCACGTTCGAGACCAACATTCGCGGCACCTACAACATGCTCGAAGCCTGCCGGCTGACCGCCACCGTGCAGCGCGTGGTCGTTGCCTCCTCCGACAAGGCCTACGGCCGTCACGAACAGCTTCCCTATCGCGAGGACGCCGCGCTCGAGCCGCAGTTCCCCTATGACGTGAGCAAGGCGGCCGCCGACATGATCGCGCGCTCCTACTTCACCACCTACGAGCTGCCGATCGCGGTCACGCGCTTTGCCAACGTCTATGGCGGCGGCGACTTCAACTTCTCGCGCATCGTCCCCGACACCGTGCGCTCGCTACTGGAGGACCGCGCGCCGCTGCTGCGCTCCGACGGCTCGCCCGAGCGCGACTTCATATATATGGAGGACGCGGTAGCCGCCTACCTGGCGATCGCGGAGAACCTGGCCAGCAAGCACGTCGCTGGCCAAGCCTTCAACGCGGGGGCGGGCGAGGCGGTGCCTGTTCGCGAGATCGTCGAGCGCCTGATCGCTGTCTCGGGCAGGGACGTCGAACCCGATATCCGCGGCACGGGCAACCCGGCAGGCGAGATCGACCGCCAGTATCTCGACTCGACGCGTATCCGTGAGACGCTGGGCTGGGCGCCGCAATGGTCGCTCGACGACGGTTTGGCCGAGACCTACAGTTGGTACGAGCGCAACCTCGAGCGCCTGCCGGCGGTGCGCGTCTAGGCGAAGTCGTCGGCGCCGATCAGCTCGAGCTGCAGCGCACGGCCGAACAGCTCGGCCTCGTGCGCCATGTTCTCGCGCAGGATCCGCTCGTAGG
>JBAROU010000029.1:0-12284 GCA_049642385.1 Dehalococcoidia bacterium
CCAGCCCCCTCGCCGACATGCTGGGCGTGGTGAGCGAAGGCGCGGAAGCAGGTCGCGCCCGCTTCCGCGTCGCCGCCGGGCCGGGGCTCTACAACCCGAACGGCGTCCTCCACGGCGGTGTCATCTACGTGATGGTCGACTCGAGCATGGGCGCGGCGGTGATGGGCGCCCTGGAGCCAGGCCTCATGTGCACCACGATCGAGCTCAAGGTGAGCTACCTCCAGGCCGTGCGCGAGGGCGAGATCACGTGCGAGTCCGAAGTGACGAAACTGGGGCGCAACATCGCTTTCGTCGACTCGAGAGTCCGCGACGACCAGGACCGCATCGTCGCCACGGCGAGCGGCACGATGTTCATCCTGCGACCGAAGGCTGAGGGATGACGATGTCGACGAAGATCGCCACCGTCCACGCCCGCGAGATCCTCGATTCGCGCGGCAACCCCACGCTCGAAGTCGACGTGACGCTCGAAGGCGGCGCGTTCGGTCGTGCTGCCGTACCCTCCGGCGCCAGCACCGGCGCCCACGAAGCGCTCGAGTTGCGCGACGGCGACAAGAAGCGCTACGGCGGCAAGGGCGTGCTCAAGGCGATCGGCCACGTCAATGACGAGATCGCCTCAGCGATCAAAGGCCTGCCGGCGGACGACCAGCGCGCGCTCGACCAGCGCCTGATCAACCTGGACGGCACGCCAACCAAGTCACGCCTGGGCGCAAACGCGATCCTGGGCGTGTCGCTCGCCGCCGCTCACGCGGCTGCGGCCGCGCGCGGCGTCCTGCTCTACCGCCACCTCGCCGGCCTCGCCGGCACGACCGACGCCGAGCTGCTCCTGCCCGTCCCGATGTTCAACATCCTCAACGGTGGCAAGCACGCCGAGGGCTCGACCGACTTCCAGGAGTTCATGGTGATGCCGCTTGGCGCGCCGACGTTCACGGACGCGCTGCGCAACGCCACCGAGGTCTATCATGCGCTCGGGCGGCTTATCAACGACCTCGGCCTGCCGACGACGGTGGGCGATGAAGGCGGCTTCGCGCCGCCCGGCTTCACGAACGACGAAGCGATCGGTCTCGTCGCTAGCGCGATCGAGAAGGCAGGCTACCGCCCGGGGGAAAATGTTGCGATCTCGCTTGACCCCGCGACGAGCGAGCTGTTCACGGACGGCGTCTATCGCCTCAAACGGGAAGGCCGGACGCTCGATTCGGCCGGCCTCGCCGAACTTTGGGAGGGCTGGGTACAGAAGTACCCCATCGTCAGCATCGAGGACGGCATGGCGGAGGACGACTGGGCGGGCTGGCGCGTTCTGAACGAACGCATCGGCGACCGCGTGCAGCTCGTGGGCGATGACCTCCTCGTTACGAACGTCGAGCGCATCGAGCGAGCGATCAAGGAGAAGGCCGCAAACGCCGTGCTCATCAAGCTCAACCAGATCGGCACGCTCACCGAGACGCTCGCCGCCATCGAGGCCGCGCACAAGGCCGGCTGGACCGCCGTGATCAGCCACCGCTCCGGCGAGACAGAGGACACCACCATCGCCGACCTCGCCGTCGCGACGGGTGCCGGCCAGATCAAGACCGGCGCACCCGCCCGCGGCGAGCGCACGGCCAAGTACAACCGCCTCCTTCGCATCGAAGAGGAGCTGGACACCTCTGCCCGCTACGGCGGGTGGGCTGCGCTCAAGCGCCACTAACCCCTCTTTGACGCCAGCGCCTGCCTAGCTAACAGGCGGCACGGCAGCGCTCAAGCCAGGTCGCCCTGCCCCCTGCAACGCCGCACGTCTCCGCTCGTTCGTTATGTTAGGATCGGCCTGATGAACCGCCACCGTACCGGTGTGTTGCTCCTGGTAGCGATCGGCGGGGCCATTGCGGCCCTCCTGGCGATGCCTTCGGTTCAGAGCGCCAGCGTGACGCAGCGCGTGAGCGTGACGAGCGGCGGCGTGGAGGCGACCAGGCCAAGCCAGATGGCTTCGATCAGCGACGATGGCCGCTACGTCGCCTTCATGTCCGAAGCGCCCCTTGTCCCGGATGACACGATGAACATTCGCGACATCTATGTCCACGACCGGTTGACCGGAGCGACGGAGCGGGTCAGCGTCGCCACGAACGGAACCCAGGGGAACGGCCAGTCGCTCTATCCGGCGATTAGCGGCAACGGCTGCTGCATCGCCTTCCAGTCCGAGGCCTCCAACCTGGCCCCGAGCGACAGTGGCTTGCACACGGACATCTTTGTCCGCGATCGAATCGCCGGCACCACCGAACGCATCACCGTGCTCAGCACAGGCGACGAAGCGCAGGGTAACAGCTCAACACCCACGATCAGTGGGGACGGACGCTACGTCGCCTTCACTTCGCTTGCGGCCAACCTGGTGTCCAACGATCCCCTCAACACGTATGATGTGTTCGTGTACGACCGTGTGACGAAAGAGTTCGAGCTCGTCAGCCAGGCTACGGACGGCACACACGGGAACTTCGCCAGCGGCGGCATCGGCGCGGGCAAAGGGCAGATCAGCGCAGACGCGCGCTACGTGGCCTTCGGCTCCGCCGCGACGAACCTCGTGCCGAAGGACAACAGTCCGTTTGACGACGTCTTCCTGCGCGACCGTACGCTGAAGACCACCGAACTCCTCAGCTTCGGGGCGGGCGGCGAGGCCGGCGACGGCCACAGCCTGTACCCGGACGTAAGCGATAACGGTCAGCTCGTCGTCTTCGTCTCCAGCGCGACAGTGCTGGTCGATGATGATGGGAACCACCTCTCGGATGTCTTTTTGCACAACGTCCAGAGCGGCGCCACCACCCGAATTAACAAAGGCCCGGGCGGCGTAGAGGCAGACGGCGCCAGCGCCTTCCCCACCATCAGCGGCGATGGTCGTGTCGTCGCATTCCAATCGGCCGCCACAAACCTCGTGTCGAACGACGGCAACCAGAAGCAGGACATCTTCGTCTACTACGCCGAAACCGGCGAGATACGGCGCGCCAACGTCGCGGGCAATGGCGCGGAGACCGACGGCCAGAGCGCCTTCCCCGCGATCAGCGGCCTCGGCGCCGACGTCGCGTTCGAGTCGCTGGCGACAAACCTCGTGCCGAACGACGCGAACCAGAAGGCCGACGTCTTTGCCCGCAGCGCACCACCACCCGGACCGGACAGCGACGGCGACGGCTGCGCGGACGCCGTGGAGGGTGCCTTCCAGCAGACGTTCGGCGGGCGCCGCGACGCGAACTACTTCTGGGACTTCTTCGACACGCCCGACGCAACGAACCTGCGCGACCGTGTCGTCAGCGCCGGCGACATCCTGCGCATCGTCCTACGTTTCGGCACAGCGGGAGACGCAGGCATCGACCCGCTCTCCATGGCGCCTGCGTCCGGCTACCACACCGCGTTCGATCGCTCGCCGCCGGCGTCCGGCGCAGACGCATGGGATCTCGGTCCGCCGGATGGCCACATCGCGACCAATGATATCCTGTTCATCGTTGGCCAGTTCGGCCACTCCTGCGCCTAGGCGTCTGATACCTTACGCCCGGCTAACATACGCTTAGGCGCGCCTACCCGGCTTGTACCGACAGACAGCGGACCCTACACCCCAACTCGGTCGTTTTGCCTCCGCCTAGCGATACCACCGCTTCCGCGCATACCAGCCAGCACTGCCCGCGCCGACCGCAATCGCACTCGCGACGGCCGCAAGCACCGCGATGAGCCACATCGCGGTGCCGGAGCCGCCGGCGTCCGCATCGAGTGCCGCGCCAGCAGCGTTAGGGAGCTCAGCGAAACCGCCCACCGCCGCTGAGGCGGCCACGCAGTTGATCGTCAGCACTTCGTCGCCTTCTGTGTCCAACGGGGTATTCCCGTGGGAATCGTTATGGACGTATGTGTCCGCATCGTTCATCGTAATGGTCCGCATGCCCGCCGTTGCGCAGGTGAAGTCCACTTCGACCAGCTTGCCCGTGTACATGGATTTCGTTCCCGGACCCCAGCAGTCGACGTAGTAGTTGCCAGGCGCATCGCCTTCAGTGTTCGGTGAGCAGGCAATGCCCCAATAGGTTGGAGAGCCGACCTCGGGCGGAGAGGTGCGGTTGTTCCGGGTAAGGCCCGGATTGGTGTAGAGGAATCGGTACTGGAAAACGACGTATCCCCCCGTGCCGGGCAGCCCGGCGACTTTATCGATCGACCCTTTCAATGTGAACTGCTGGCCCACAGTCACGGTGCACGTAGCGCCGATCGACGGTGTGCTTGCTTTGGTGTCGCAGTCGTCGCCCCCGCCGTTTACATCGATGGCCATCGCGAGGTCGGGCGTGGAACCGGCTGCGTTTGCCGGTCGTCCCTGGTACCCGCCTGAGGCCAATACCAGGACCAGACCCAACCCTAATGCTAGGAACCCAACGACAGTGATTCTGCGCCGTTGAATGCTGTTCATCATGAACCGTCTCCTCCTCTTAGAACTCCCCGACGTATGGTGCTGGTGATTATACTGTGCCACCAGTCGCCTCAAGAATAGTACGTTGGTCGAAATTGTCAAGGACGTCGCTGAGCGAGCCTGTGGAAGAGATGCGGGTTGGCCGGGAAACGAGGACGAGGCTGCGCTAGCGCGGCCACGAGCGCCGCTGTACAATCGCCTCGTGGACAACCGGCCGATTGGCTTCTTCGACTCTGGCGTGGGCGGGCTCTCGATCTGGCGCGCGACGAAGAAGCTGCTGCCCCAAGAGAGCCTGATCTTCGTCGCCGATAGCGGCCATGTCCCGTACGGCGCGAAATCCCCGGAAGAGTTGCACGACCTCACGGCGCGCATCGTGCGCTTCCTGGTCAGTCACGACGTGAAGATGGTCGTCGTCGCCTGCAACACCGCCACCGTCCACGCCATCGCTCACCTGCGCGAGACGTTCCCGCAGATACCGTTCGTCGGCGTCGTGCCTGTCGTCAAGACGCTCGCGCGGCATACACGCACCGGCACCATCGCCGTCCTCTCGACGCCGGCGACCTCGCGCAGCCCCTACCTCGCGGGCCTGATCGATGAGTTCGCGCCCGACATGCGCGTGATCAACGTTAGCTGCGACGGCCTCGAAGACCTGGTCGAGGCGGGGGAGCTGGGCAGCCGCCCCGACCGCATTGGCGGACTGCTCGAGCGCCACCTCGCGCCCGTGCGTTCGAGCGACGCCGACGTCGTCGGCCTGGGCTGCACGCACTATCCGTTCGTGCGCGGGCGGATCAAGCGCTTCCTGGGCCCGGACGTGCGCGTGTACGACCCTTCACGCCCGGTCGCCCGCCGCGTGCGCCAGCTCCTCGAGGAGCGCGACGCCTTCGCCGCGAATGAGCAGCCCACGTATCGCTACTACACCACAGGCGACCCGGAAGTCTTCGCGCGCGTCGCGAGCAAGCTCCTCCGCCAGCCGGTGACAGACGTGGGCTACGTGGATCTATACGCTGAGCGGTAATCCCTCGACCTCGCACCACTCCACCCTTTAGAATCCCAGAGCTACGCCCCGCCAGTTCCGCAGGTTCGGAGGACGCGATATGAAGATCCCCAAGAACGGCACGCCCCGCGACGAGCTGCTTGCCCGGATGGAGGACGCGCGTTCGCGTGACGCCGACTGGCGTCATGGCAAGACCTGGAGCCTGGTCTATTTTGCCGGCGACGACGTCACGGACGTGCTCAAGGCCGCCTATACCAAGTTCTTCTCCGAGAACGGCCTCAGCCCGATGGCCTTCCAGAGCCTGCGCACGTTCGAGGCGGAGGTCGTCGCCATCGCGGCCGACCTGCTCGGTGGCGGCGACGAGGCGGCGGGTAGCATGACCTCCGGCGGCTCCGAAAGCATCCTGATGGCGGTCAAGACCGCCCGCGACCGCGCGCGTGTCGAACACCCTCACGTCACCCGGCCAGAGATGCTGCTCCCGATCACCGTGCATCCAGCGTTCGAGAAGGCGGCGCACTACTTCAGCCTCACGCCCGTCCATGTGCCGGTCGGCGACGACTACCGCGTCGATCTCACAGCCGCGCGCGCGGCGATCACGGACAACACGGTGCTGATCGTCGGCTCCGCGCCCAACTACCCCTACGGCGTGATCGATCCGATCCCCGAGCTCGCGGCGATCGCGCGGGAGCGGAACATTAGCTGCCACGTCGACGCGTGTCTCGGCGGTTTCCTGCTGCCCTTCCTGCGCCGCCTGGGCGAGCCGGTTCCGCCGTTCGACTTCAGCGTCCCCGGCGTCACATCGATGTCGGCGGATGTGCACAAGTACGGCTTCGCGGCGAAGGGCGCATCGACGGTGCTCTATCGCGACCGCGAGATCCGCAAGCACCAGTTCTTCGTCTATCCGGACTGGCCCGGAGGGCTCTACGGCTCGCCGACGATGACCGGCACGCGTCCGGGCGGCGCCATCGCCGCGGCGTGGGCGGTGCTCAACTACCTGGGTGAGGAGGGCTACCTGAACATCGCGCGCGAAATCCGCGAGATCACGAACCGACTGATCGACGGCATCAACGCCATCCCTGATCTGACGGTGCGCGGCACGCCCCAGATGAGCGTCTTCGCTTTCGGCTCGGACACGATCGACATCTACGACGTGGCCGACCGGATGGAGAGGCACGGCTGGAACATGGACCGGCTTCAGCGCCCGCCCAACCTCCATCTCATGATCACGCCCACACACAAGGACGTCGTCGGTCCGTTCCTGGCCGACCTCGCAGAAGCCGCCGCCGAGGCCGCGCGCGGCGCAACCGAGGGCGGCACCGCGGCGATGTACGGCGCACTCGGCACGATGCCCGACCGCGGCCGCGTGGGTGGTTCGATCCTGAGCTTCATGGACGGCCTCGACCGCATCGAGGAGCGCCCGTTGTAGCGCCCGCGGTATGAGAAGACGAATGCTCAACATACGCAGCGCACCATTCACGTTGATCGGTGCAGTGCTCGCTATTCTCCTCCTGAGCCAGTGCGGCGGTGATACCACCCCGACGCCTACATCGGGCATCGACGGCACCGTCACCATCGGGCCCACGTGCCCGGTGGAGACCGTGAACGCCACCGAGTGCGCGCCGCAGCTCTTCCAGGCGACGATCACGGTCTTCGACAGCGACGGCGACGATGTTGCCACGGTCGCATCGGATAAGGAGGGTCACTTCCGCGTGGCGCTACCGCCCGGGGAGTACACCCTCGTGCCAGAGCAGCCGAATCCAGGCGCGCCGCCCTCCGCGACGGAGCAGTCGGTTACCGTTTACGGCACCTACACCCACGTAAGCATCGAGTACGACAGCGGCATCCGCTAGCCGGGCCGCCGTTCGCCGGAGCGCGCGTGCTAAGATAGGGCCACCTCAGCACCAGGAGCGCAGCATGCCCTACCCACCGATCGACGTCACCGCGATGTGGTCTAAGACGAGCGACTCGCTCGTCACCCTCGTCGACTACATACCGGACGACAAGCTCAACTGGAGTCCGCGCGAGCATCTCTGGAACTTCAAAGGTCTCCTTATCCACACGATCACGGTGCGCCACAACTGGCTGGAGAACGCGGTCGGCGATGGCGCTGAAACGCCCAACGTCCTCGCCGAGGCCCAAGCGAAGGACGCGATCCGAGAGCACCTCCAGCGCAGTTGGGAGCGCGTCGAGCGCTTCATGTCGGGCCAAGCGAAGCTCCACACGGTCTACGAAGGCGCGCACCCGGACGGGGTCCACTACTCACTGACCGGCCACTGGATCGCATATCACTTGCTCGAGCACGACATCCACCATCGCGCCGACATCTTCCATTATCTGGCGCTGCTCGGCATCGAACATCCGGACGTAGGGACACCGTGAGTACGACATCCTTCGCCCCGCTCGACATTACGCCCATGTGGGCGCGCGTGAACGACGACCTGATCGAGCTGCTCGGCCTGCTGCCGGACGACAAGCTCGACTGGAGTCCGAAGCCGGAACTGTGGAACTCCAAGGGCATCCTGATTCACATCTGTTTTGGGCGCTTCGGAATAATGGGGTTGATCCTCCAGGACGGCAAGCCGATGCCGGATATCATCGGCGAAGGACAGACGAAGGAGGGTCTGATCACGTTGCTGCGCAACTCCTGGCAGCGCATGGAGCCGTTCCTCTCGAACACCGACCTGCTGGAACGCGAGTACACCGTGCCATTCCGCGACCTCGAACCCGCCACCTTCTCCGGCCACTGGCTGGCGTTCGGGCAGTTGGAGCACGACGTCCACCATCGCGCCGATATCTACCGCTACCTGGGCGAACTCGGCATCGCGCATATGGAGCCTGACTCGCTCGAGCGTAAGGCGCGCGACGGCTGACATGACCACGACCGAAGCTCGTCCATCGCTACCGGAGCCGCGGCCCGCCGTCCAGGCGCTAGCCGACGAGCTCATCGAGACGCGGCGTTACCTGCACCAGCACGCGGAGCTCTCGAACGAAGAGCATGAGACGCAGCGCTACATCATCGAGCGCCTGCGCGCGCTCGGACTGGAAGACGTGCGCCCCGCCGCCGGCACCGGCGCGACAGCGATCGTGCGCGGATCACAATCAGGCCCGAACTTGCTCTGGCGCGCCGATATCGACGGGCTGCCGATCGAGGAGGACACCGGTCTGCCGTTCGAGTCACAGAACAAGAACGTGATGCACGCGTGCGGCCACGACGGCCATGTGGCGATCGCGCTCGGCATGGCAGCGGCGTTACAGGGCTCGCGCGACGAGCTTGCGGGTACCGTGCGCTTCGCGTTCCAGCCGGCGGAAGAGCGCATCGGCGGCGCGCGCCCGATGCTCGACGAAGGGATCCTCGACGACCCGAACGTCGACCGCGTGTTCGGGCTGCACATCATCGCCGACTACCCGGCCGGGCAGGTGCGCGTGCAACCGGGCCCCATCTTCGCCGCCGCGACGCACTTTCGCATCATCATCCGCGGTCGGGGCGGGCACGCTTCGGCGCCGCAGGAGACGAACGACCCGATCGTCGTCGCGGCGCATGCGATCGTTGCGCTCCAGACCGTCGTCAGCCGCGCGGTCACGCCGTCCGACACCGCCGTGCTGACCATCGGGCGCATCGAGGGCGGCAAGCGAGGCAACATCATCCCGGACAGCGTGATGATGTCCGGCTCCGTGCGCAGCTACGAGCCGCCGGTGCTCGACCGCGTGCTGTCGCGCATGGAGGAGATCCTCGCGGGGGTGAGCGCCGCCTGGGGCGCGGAGTACCAGTTCGACCACTCAACGCTGCCCGCCGTGGTGAACGACGCCGAGTGCGCCGCCATCGTCCAGCGCGCAGCGACCGACTTCCTTGGCGCAGAGCGCGTGGCCGAGGCGCGCATGACCGGCTCGGACGACATGGCGCTCTTCCTGGAGGCGGCGCCGGGCGCGTACTTCCTGCTGGGCGGCGGCAACGCGCAGCGCGGCATCACGCACCCGCACCACAGCGCCCAGTTCGACTTCGACGAGGCGTGCCTGCCCGTGGGCGTGGAGGTTGGCCTGCGGGTGATCGAGGGGGCGACTGGAACGCGAGCAATCAGCTGATTGTTTGATTGGAATCGCGAAAAACGAAGGCCAACCGGCACTTCTCGAGTCTGGCGGCAGCGACTTCCGTTGATTGAAACCGACGACGTTGCGGCCGCAGGGACGCGGAGGGGGCGCTGGATGAGTCGCATGGCGCAGTCCTCCTTATGAGGAGAGCGTAGTTGAGGCAGGGAAGAGCGCGAAGGGAGAGGTGGCACTGAGGCGTGCCTGCCCGTGGGTGTGGAGGTGGGTCTGCGCGTGATCGAGGGCGATGGAGGCGGGTAGCGTGGGACAATGAGTTCAAGGAGGTAAACGAACATGAAGGTTCAATCGGCAGTGCAACAACAGCTCACCGGTTCCCATGGAACGCTCGGTTACATGCTGAGCGATTGCGACCCGGAGCTCCTCAATAAGACCCTTCCAGATGCGAGCATCGGCTCCATCGCGTCGATTTACGCGCACGCGGTCTTCGCGGAGGACGTCTTCGTGCACACCAGGTTTCAGGACGGGCAGCCGCTCTATCTGTCGGGCGGGTGGGAGGAGAAAACGGGCGTGCCATTCCCCGGCATACCGCCCGCGATCACGCCGGAGTGGGCGCAGGCACTCAAGCTCGATCTGTCGACGTTTCAGCAGTACGCGGATGCCGTCTTCACGGCGACTGATGCCTACCTGGCAAACGTCCCCGACTCCGAGCTGGAGCGAACGATCAAGGGGGCGATGGGTGAGTACACGCTGGGTTGGGGCATCGCGATCCTGCTCGGCCAGCACGCGGCGCAACACAGTGGAGAGATCGCCGCGCTGAAGGGCGTGCAAGGGCTGAAGGGCCTGCCCTTCTAGCAGACGGGGGTGGCGGCTAGCGTCCGCTGGCGACCGGCTCGAGCAAGATTACGGGTATCTCGCGCTCCGTCCTCGCCTGATAGTCCTGATATGCAGGCCACGCCTCCACCGCGAGCGCCCACCAGCGCACCTTCGCCTCGCCGCGGACCTCGCGCGGGCGCATCTCATGCACCACCGGCCCGTCCTGAAGCTTCACCGAGGGCGAGGCGATCAGGTTGTGGTACCAGACGGGATGTTTCGGCGCGCCGCCCATCGACGCGACGACCGCGTACGTTCCGTTGTGCTCGACGCGCATCACGGGCGCCTTGCGCACCTTGCCGCTGCGGCGGCCCCGCATCGTCAGGATGACGACAGGCTTGCCCTGGAGCGTCCCGCCCTCGGCGCCGCCGGTGGCTTCGTAGAGCGTGACCTGGTCAGCGACGAACTTCAACGGGCTGGGCTGGTACTCCCCTTCGATTGCCACGCGGCGATCGTATCACGGCCGCTCGTGCATTGGGAAGCCATCCGCGGCCCGGCCAGCCGGATGGGCCGACCGTCTCGCGATCCCGTTCAGGTCGCCGCGCCACAGCCTTCCCCCACCGACGCTTGCGCCGCTATGCTAGTCCTCGAATCGCCTCCTAGCGTTCGGTCTTAGTTCTTCGCGAGGTGCCTTAT
The DNA here is from genome assembly GCA_049642385.1 of Dehalococcoidia bacterium. Taxonomy (GTDB): domain Bacteria; phylum Chloroflexota; class Dehalococcoidia; order DSTF01; family RBG-16-68-14; genus JBAROU01. The sequence continues at coordinate 10,944 of JBAROU010000029.1, forward strand.
GCCCCATGACATCCTCGACTACTGCGGCGGCCATCTAGGCGCGGGCCGCCTGGGCGCGCAGGCCCAGCGGCCGTTCGCGCTGCCCGGCGATACGCCGCACTACGCGCGCGACCGCCTCGTCGACGTGCGCCACATCAAGCTCGAGCTGAGCATCGACCCCGAGGCGAAGCGCCCAGGCGGGCGCCCGTCCGGGCGCATCGAGGGCACGGTGCACACCACGTTCGCGCCGATCAACGACGGGCTGACGCACGTGGAGTTCGACGCCGTCGAGATGGAGATCACGGGCGTGCAGCTCGGCGGCCCAGACGGGCACAGCCGGCGTGCGCGCCATACTTACGACGGCAACCGCCTGCGCATCGAGCTGGGTGCGCGGCGGAAGGCGGGCGAGGAGCTGACGACCAGCGTCTCGTACAACGCCATACCGCGACGTGGGCTCTACTTCGTCGGGCCGGACGAAGGCTATCCGGACAAAGCGGTTCACGTCTGGAGCCAGGGCCAGGACGAAGACTCGCGCCACTGGTTCCCGTGCTTCGACTTTCCGAACGAGCTCGCCACGAGCGAGCTGATCGTCACCGTGCCAAAGCCGCTGATGGCCGTCTCGAACGGGGAGCTGCGCAGCACCCGCGAGCGCGCCAAGACACGGACGTTCCACTGGTACCAGTCGACGCCGCACGTCGCGTACCTGACGAGCGTCGCCGCGGGCGACTTCGCCGAGATAACACAGGACGTCGATGATGTGCCGGTGCAGTACTACGTCACGAAAGGCCGCGAGGCGGACGCGCGTCGCGCGCTCGGACGCACGCCGCGCATGGTGCGCTTCTTCTCGGAGCGCACGGGCATCCCGTATCCGTACGCGAAATACGCGCAGGTGTTCGTCGGCGACTTCATCTTCGGCGGCATGGAGAACGTCAGCGCAACGACGCTCACGGAGAACATCCTCCACGACGAACGCGCGAAGCCGGACATCGCGGAGAACGCCGACAGCCTCGTCGCGCACGAGCTGGCGCATCAGTGGTTCGGCGACTTGCTCACGTGTCGCGACTGGGCGCACGGCTGGCTGAACGAGGGCTTCGCGACCTACTTCGACGCGCTCTTCGTCGAGCACCACCGCGGCGTCGACGCCTTCCGCTACGACCTGCGCCAGAACGCGGAGATCTACTTCCGCGATGACGCCCAGCGTTACCGCCGCCCGATCGTGAGCCACACCTACAACGAGCCCATCGACCTGTTCGACCGGCAGTTCTACGAGAAGGGCAGCCTGGTGCTGCACATGCTGCGCTTCAACCTTGGCGACGAGCTGTTCTGGAAGGCGATCCGCCACTACACAGCCAAGCACGAGGG
>JBAROU010000060.1:0-7062 GCA_049642385.1 Dehalococcoidia bacterium
CGTCAGCTTGATGCGCTATTCGCCACGTCGATCTAATCAGCTGCAGGTTATGGCTACAGAAGGGGGTAGGTGATGGAAGAAGTTGTGCTGGTCAGCGGTTGTCGAACCGCGATCGGGAAGATGGGCGGCGCGTTTCAGAACATGCCCGCGTCCGACCTGGGGGCGGTGGTGATCAAAGAAGCGGTGGAGCGCGCGGGACTGAAGCCTGACCAGATAGACCAGGTAATCCTAGGCTGCGTCGGCCAGGTGATGGAGGATGCGTACATCGCGCGGCATGCCGCTGTGAAAGCCGGCCTCCCCATCGATGTGCCCGCGTACACCGTGAACCGGATCTGCGGCAGCGGCCTGGAGGCGATCAACACGGCCGCTCGCTGGATCGAGACGGGTGATGCGGAAATCATCGTCGCGGGTGGCGCCGAGAACATGACGATGATGCCCTATTATGCGCGCAACGCTCGCTACGGGTATCGATTGGGTCACGGCGAACTCGAAGATGGCATCCAGCACCTGCTGGGCGACCCCTTCAGTAAGTCGCACATGGGCGTGACAGCGGAGAACCTGGCCCAGAAGTACGAGGTGAGTCGCGAGGAACAAGACGAAGTCGCGCTGCGGAGCCAGCAGCGCGCTGTCGCTGCGATCAAGGAGGGCCGGTTCAAAGACGAGATCGTACCGGTCGAAGTGAAGGCAGGTCGCGAGACGAAGGCGTTCGATACAGACGAACACCCGCGCGAGGAGACAACCGCAGAGTCGCTCGCCAAGCTGCGACCGGCGTTCAAGGAAGCTGGCAAGGTGACGGCCGGCAACGCCAGCGGCATCAACGATGGCGCTGCTGCCGTCGTTGTGATGAGCCAGAAGAAGGCGGACGAGCTTGGGCTAAAGCCGCGCCTGCGCATGGTCGCGCGTGCGGAGGCGGGCGTGGAGCCTTCGCTGATGGGTGAGGGTCCGATCCCGGCGGTGCGCAACGTGCTCAAGAAAGCCGGCATGCGTGTCGAGCAGATGGATGTGATCGAGCTGAACGAGGCGTTCGCGTCGGTCGCGGCGGCGTGCAGCAACGAGCTGGGCCTCGATCAGGAGAAGACGAACCCGAACGGTGGCGCGATCGCGCTCGGGCACCCGATCGGCGCGTCGGGCGCCATCCTGACGGTAAAGGCGATGTACGAGCTGGAGCGCTCAGGCGGGCGCTTCGGCCTGGTCAGCCTGTGTATCGGCGGCGGCCAGGGCATCGCGACGATCTTCGAGCGCCTGTAGCGAGCCCGCAGCCTACGCGCCGTTCGATGGAGGGGGCTGCGGCTCCCAGACGTACTGCTTCCCTGTCGCGATGCAGTGCATCAGGTCATCGAGATCGGCCTGCTGTGGCTGTGGCGGCGGGTCCATCTTTGGTATCTGGCGGATGAAGTTGAACGCCTGATCGATGTGCGAGTTGGGAATCACGGGGCTGTGGCAGGCAGCTACCACTGAAATGTCCATCTTCTGCACTCGGTCCACGTGCTGCTCGAACTTGTCGGGATCCAGCAGCTTGAACCAGGGGCTGTTCATGCAATTGAACATCGCCATACCCTCCAGCCACGCCTGGCTGTCGTGCTGGCTGATGTCGTCCATCGGGCCGGGCAGCGGCAATGCGAAAGTGTCGACGGCCCAGTAGACGCCGGTCTTGTCGTCGTACAGCCCACGTGTGGTCGGCGAGTCGAACAGAGGTGGGACGACGGCCGTGAGCGTCCGGTCGCCGGCACGCCACGATTCGCCGTCGTTCACCCAGCGACAGCGATCGAGCGGGAAATCGAAACAGTTGGTGTGACGCTCGGTCATAAACCAGGTCGAGATCAGCGTGGCGTTCGGACAGGCCTCCATCACCTCGGCGAGGTTACCCGCGTGGTCGACGTCGTCGTGCGAGAGGAAGATCCAGCGCACGTCGCCCGGGTCAACGATCGAGAACACGTCCTTGAGCCACTGTTCGCGGTTGGCGGGCGTGCCCGTGTCGACGATGATCGGTTCGGGGCCCTTGATCACGAGCGAGTTCAGGTAGACCCAGAGGGGTCCGATCGCGGCCTCCTGCACCTGTTGGATGAGCCAGGTATCGTCTGCGATCTTCAACGGTGGGTGGTGGACCTGCGGCTTGATTGGTTCGAAGGCCACGGTGGTTCTCCTCCTTTAGAAGGTAGCTTGCGCGGGGCAGCGAATGTCAGCGTACCAGCGCCCGCAGCGCAGTGTCCACGCTGCGGCGGAAGGCTTGTGCCATGCGTGCTCAGAGAAGCGGCTTGAGTCGCTGCCAGATCGCGTCGGTGACCGCGTCTGGCGGTTGCGTGGCGTCGACGACGAGCCAGCGCGCCGGCTCATCGTTTGCGAGCGTCAGGTAGCCTCGCCGGACGCGTTCGTGGAAGGCGACATCTTCGCGGCCGAAGCGATCGTCGGAGCCGGCTGCGCGCGTACGTGCGAGGCCCTCCTCCACCGGCAGGTCGAGGAGGACAGTGAGGGCGGGGCAGATGCCTTGTGTGGCAAATCGGTTCATAGGCTCGATCACGGCGAGATCGAGGCCACGCCCGATGCCCTGATAAGCGCGCGTTGAGTCGGCGAAGCGGTCACAGACGACGACATCTCCTCGCTTGAGTGCGGGCGCGATGACGTTCGTCACCAACACGGCGCGCGCTGTGAGGAAAATGAGCGTCTCGGTAACGGGATCGAGCGGGACGTCGTCACCGGAAAACTCGAGCACAATCTCGCGCAGTCGCTCGCCGAGAGGCGTACCGCCCGGCTCGCGCGTGCAGACAACGGTGCGCCCGGCCGTTTCGAGCCGGTGGGCGAGCGCTTTCGCCTGCAGGGACTTGCCAGCGCCTTCCCCGCCCTCAAGCGTGATGAAGAGACCGGTCATGCTTTACCCTCGAATGGGAGACCGCCGTTCTCGTGGTAGATGCGCACGTGACGGTTGGGCTCGCGACCCTGGCTGCGCGACGACACGTTGTAGCGCTGCGCGAGCTCGTGCTGGAGCCGCCGGATGTAAGCGTTCTGCGGCGCGAGCTCGACCGAGCCGCCGTTCGCGTGCGTGATGCCGAGCGCCGCTTCTTCGGCCTCCTCCAGCGCGCGCGCGATCGGATCGGTACGTTGGCCAACCTCCTGCATGGAGAGCAGGCACTGCTCCATCTGCGGCACGGTATTCGCACGCAGCACATAGATCGGCACGCCGCGCTCCTCGGCCTCGCGCAGAGCTGGGAGCATACGCCGGTAGTAATTGCGTAACGTAATCACGACGTCCGCGTCCGTAAGGTGCTCGGCGAGCGTGGCGGGGGCGCCGGTCTGGCGCACGGCCTGCTCCAGCCGGCGGCGCGAGATGCCGAACGGGTAGATGCGCTTGGGAGGCACGGCCGGCTCCGGCCCGCGTAGCTCCAGCGCGCCCTTCTCGCGCTGAAGATCACGCGAAGTGAGCATGCGCACGTTACCCTCGTCGTCTAGCTCTCGAACCTCAGCTGGCTCCTGGAAGCCGCGCAGCAGCGCATCGACTGTGCTAGCGACGTCGCGGTGGACGGCGACTCGGTCCCAGCTCTGGATCTCGACGAGTACGTCGAACGTCGGCGGCGCGCGCCGTTCCAGGACCGACTTCTGGGTGCGGCGCCGGCGCGCCTCTTCGTCGGAGAGCGTGACGGACTGAATGCCGCCGATCAGATCGGAGAGCGTCGGGTTCATCATCAAGTTCTGGAGCTCGTTGCCGTGGGCCGTGGCGACGAGCTGCACGCCGCGCTCGGCGATGGTGCGCGCGGCAGCGGCCTCGAGCTCCGTGCCGATCTCATCGATTACGATGACCTCGGGCATGTGGTTTTCCACCGCCTCGATCATGACGCCGTGCTGGAGATCAGGCGTGGGCACCTGCATCCGGCGCGCCTTGCCAATCGCCGGGTGGGGGATGTCGCCGTCGCCGGCGATCTCGTTCGACGTGTCGACGATGATGACGCGTCTGTTCAGCTCGTCGGCAAGCACGCGCGCAACCTCGCGCAGCATCGTCGTCTTGCCGACGCCCGGGCGGCCCAGAAGGAGGATGCTCTTGCCTGTTTTGACCAGGTCTTCGATCACGCGGATCGTGCCGTAGACCGCGCGTCCGACGCGACACGTGAGCCCGACGACGCGCCCCTGCCGGTTACGGATGCAGGAGATGCGGTGCAGCGTGCGCTCGATGCCGGCGCGGTTGTCGTCTCCGAACGCGCCCGCGCGGGTCACCACATACTGAATGTCGGCCTCGCTCACCTCAATCTCGCTGAGCGGCAGTTCCCGGCCGGGGAAGCGCGCCTCCGGCGGGCGGCCAAGGTCCATGACCACTTCAAGCAGCTCGTGCTTGTCGTCGCGCTCACGGAGCGGCGCGACGATGTGCGTGGGCAGCGTCGCAAGGATCGCTTCCAGGTCGTCGGTGATGAGCTTCTCGTAACCCACGTGTCTCTCCTCAAGCCGGGAAGCTCTGTACGGGCACTGCGGTCGCAGGCTGCGGCTCCTCGACCGGGCGCGCGGTCCTGCGGACGAGCACGACGAACTCTCCTCGGTCGAAGAAGCCACGCCTTTCGACGCGCGATCGCAACTCGCCAGCGAACTCCGGCACGAGCGTGATCAACGCGGACTGTTCCGAAAGCCGCCGGATGGCGCTGTCGATCAACGGGTCGAGCAGGTCCGGCTGGTCGGGGTCGGCCATCAGGTCGAAGCGGCCGAGCTCGCCGGCGGCAGCGATGCGCAGCCAGCCGTCGATGCGATCCTCACGTTCGAGCACCCACTGACGGGTGCCGCGTGGCGGCGAGATGCGCTCGCGCGCGGCGTTCCACTCGCGAAAGGTGATGGCCTCCCGCCTGCGCACGAGTTCGGGCGTGCAGCGGTTATAAAGCCGAAACGCCGGGTAGGCGTCGGCGCGCCCCCAGCGACGGAGCGCGGCGCCGCCTGTTGGCGAGGCTGACGCCTTGTCCACCGTTCCCTCGACGGCGAGGAGGTGCTCGCGCAGGTACGGTACGAAGCCGCAGCGAGTGGCGACCTGCACCATAGGGCTCTCGGCCGCGACGCGCAGGAAGACCTTCTCCGCACCGGCCCGGCCTGCGTCGGACGCCATCTGGTCGAGCAAGCTGAGCAAGACGCCAGCTTCGTCGTTGTCCGCGTCGATGAGGCAATCGACCTCCCACGCCGCGTTCGAGCCGCGCTTACGCGCGGAGGCAAGGGCACGCAGGGTGGCTCCCTTGACGCTGATCCAGGTGTGGCGGCCGGTGGCGAAGGAGAACCACTGCTCGAGCGCGGTCTCCAGCGGATGAGGCGACATCTGAGTGCCGATGCGGTCGCGGGTGACCGCCTCGTTCGGGTAGACCCGGCCGTTGTACGCCACCAGGGCGGCCAGGTCGGTTGGTCGGACGGTGTGGACGCTGGTCATCGCTGGACCAGTGCTTGACCTCCTTCGATCATCCGCCGGCCGCGTGCGCGACGCTTGCTGTCGCCGGGCGATCTGCGGATGCCATCTCTACAAAGTATCGGTGGAAGCGCGGGTCGGCGGTAAGCTCCGGGTGGAACGCCGTCGCGAGCAGGTTGTCCTGCTGTGCGGCCACGATCGTGCCGTCGGACAGCGCGGCAAGCGCTTCGGCTCGCGGGCCAACGCGCACGATGATGGGCGCGCGGATGAAGATCGCTGGGAACGGCTGCGGGCCGAGCGTCGGGACCGAGAGCGCCGCCTCGAAGCTGTCGACCTGGCGGCCGAAGGCGTTGCGCCGCACCTCGATGTCCATCAGGCGCAGCCCCTCTCGGTCCAGGTCGGGCGCGCGCTCGGCAAGGAGGATCGCGCCAGCGCACGTGCCCCAGATCGCCATGCCTTGGGCGGCGCGCTCTTGAATCGGCTCTATCAGCGCCCACTGGTGGAGGAGGCGCGCGATCGTGGTGCTTTCGCCGCCAGGGATGATCAGCCCGTCGAGACCGGCGAGCTGCTCCGGTAGGCGCACCTCGACCGTCGCCGCATCGAGGCGGCGCAGCGTGGCGACGTGCTCTTCAAAATCTCCCTGAAGGGCGAGGACACCGATAGTTGTGGCCATGCTTACCAGCCGCGTCCGGCGAGGAGCTCCTCTTTCGGGATCTCGCGCAGGTCGAGCCCGTGCATCGGCTCGCCGAGTCCGCGGGAGACGTCAGCGATGATCTTTGGGTCCTCGAAGTGAGTGACGGCCTGCACGACGGCGTGAGCGCGCTTCGCTGGGTCCTCCGATTTGAAGATGCCCGAGCCGACGAAGACGCCATCCGCGCCGAGCTGCATCATGAGGGCAGCGTCAGCCGGCGTCGCAATGCCACCTGCCGCGAAGTTGACGACCGGTAGCCGCCCGAGCTTCTTTGTCTCGCGGACCAGCTCGTAGGGGGCGCCCAGCTCCTTCGCTTCGGCCATCAGCTCGTCGTCTGGCGTGTTCTGGAGACGGCGGATGCCGTCCCAGACAGAGCGCATGTGGCGCACCGCTTCGACGATGTTGCCAGAACCAGCCTCGCCCTTGGTGCGCATCAGGGCGGCGCCTTCGCCGATGCGGCGGAGCGCCTCGCCCAGATCGCGGCAGCCGCAGACGAAGGGAACCTTGAAGATGTGCTTGTCGACGTGGTGACGCTCGTCGGCGGGGGTGAGCACTTCGGACTCGTCGATGTAGTCGACGCCGAGGGCTTCGAGAACTTGGGCCTCAACGAAGTGACCGATACGGCACTTGGCCATGACGGGAATGCTGACACATTCGATGATCCGGCTGATGACGTCCGGGTCGGACATACGGGCGACGCCACCGGCAGCCCGGATGTCCGACGGCACGCGCTCCAGCGCCATCACGGCGCACGCGCCCGCTTCTTCGGCGATCTTGGCGTGCTCCGGCGTGACCACATCCATAATCACGCCGCCCTTGAGCATCTGCGCGAAGCCGCTCTTGACGCTCCAGGTGCCGGTCTCAGTTTGGGGGGTAGGGCCGTTTCCGTCCTGTGGTGGCATGGGTCTGCTCCTAGGCTGCTCGTACTGATCCGTAATAGCGGGTTCTCACCCATTCTAACTTGACATCATCAGGCCGACAAGAAGATACCGTCTCTTGCCCGTGTGGAGGG
>JBAROU010000030.1:0-12881 GCA_049642385.1 Dehalococcoidia bacterium
CGGACGACTAGCGCCCACTCCCCTGCCATGCTTGGCCCCTACCGCGTCCTCGATCTGACGAACGAGCGCGGGCTGCTCTGCGGCCAGATCCTGGGCGACCTCGGCGCTGACGTGATCAGCGTCGAGCCGCCCGGTGGTTCGCCGGCGCGCTTGATCGGCCCGTTCTACAAGGACGAGCCGCACCCGGACCGCTCGCTCTTCTGGTGGGCCTACAACCGCAACAAGCGCAGCATCACACTCGATACCGACACAAGCGAGGGCAAGGAGATTTTCTTAAGCCTCGTCCGGACGGCGCACTTCGTTATCGAGTCCGATGCGCCCGGCACGCTCGCACAGCGCGGCTTCGGCTACGACGACCTCGCTGCGGCCAACCCAGCGCTCGTGTACGTTTCGATCACCCCCTTTGGCCAGAACGGCCCGAAGGCGGGCTACGCCGACAGCGACCTGATCCTGTTCGCCGCGGGCGGCCCGCTGGTCCTCACCGGCGACGACGACCGGCCACCGGTGCGCGTGAGCGTGCCGCAGGCGTACCTGCATGCCGGCGCGGACGCCGCCGTGGGCGCGCTGATCGCGCACCACGAGCGGCAGCGCTCCGGTCGCGGCCAGCATGTCGACGTGTCGGCGCAGCAGGCCGTTATGCAGGCAACGTTCTCGACGCCGCTCAGCATGGCATACGGCTGGCCCGCGACGCGCCGCCTTGCCGGCGGCTTCCGCTACGGCCCGCTCGTAATCCCCGGCGTGCACCGCGTGAAGGATGGCTACGTGACGATCACGCTGCTCTTCGGCTCGTCGATCGGGCCGATGACGCGACGGTTGATGGAGTGGGTCTACGATGAAGGCTTCTGCGACGAAGCGACGCGCGACAAAGACTGGATCGCATACGCCGATCTGCTCTTCAGCCGTCAAGAGCCAATGGAGGAGCTGACGCGCATTCAGGACATCGTCGCGGAGTTCCTAAGCACGAAGACGAAGGCCGAGCTGCTCCAGGCAACGCTCGAACGCGGGCTGCTCATCGCGCCGATCACAACGGTTGACGACGTCGCGCATAGCGAACAGCTCGCAGCGCGTGGCTACTGGCAAGAGCTTGGGCACCCCGAGCTAGGAGAGTGCGTACGTTACCCCGGCCCGTTCGCGAAGTTCAGCGCCACGCCGATCGCCTACCGTCGCCGCCCACCCACGGTCGGCGAGCACAACCGCGAGGTCTACATCGACGAGCTCGACATGAGCGACGAACAGCTCGCCGAGTTGGAGCGGAACGGAGTGGTGTGATGAGCAGCGATCTCCCGCTCGCTGACCTCAAGGTGCTTGACTTCATGTGGGTGATGGCCGGCCCGTCCGCGACGCGCACGCTTGCCGATTACGGCGCGACCATCGTTCGCGTCGAGTCCACCAACCGCGTCGACACCGCGCGCACGATGGCGCCGTTCTTCCAGCAGCAACCCGGCCCGGAGAACTCGGCGCTCTTCCAGAACATGAACGCGGGCAAGCTCGGCCTCACGCTCGACCTCTCAAAAGACGACGGCCGCGCGGTGATCCACGACCTCGTGCGCTGGGCCGACGTTGTTACCGAGTCGTTCTCGCCGAAAGCGATGCGCGCCTGGGGCCTCGATTACGAGTCGCTACGTCAGATCAAACCGGACATCGTTATGTTGAGCGCCTGCCTGATGGGCCAGAGCGGCCCCCTCTCGGGCTTCGCGGGCTTCGGCAGCCTGGCCGCCGCCATCTCCGGCTTCTACGACATCACCGGCTGGCCCGATCGCCCACCCGCTGGCCCCTTCGGCGCGTACACCGACACCGCAGCGCCGCGCTTCATCGCCGCTGCGATCCTCGCCGCGCTCGACCACCACGAGCGCACTGGCGAGGGCCAGTACATCGACCTGTCACAGTCGGAAGCGGCGCTCCATTTCCTGGGTCCCGCCCTGCTCGACCACGCGGTCAACGGGCGCTCCCAGACGCGCGTCGGCAATAACGACCCGTATTGCGCGCCGCACGGCGTGTATCCTGCGGCGGGCGAGGACACGTGGGTGGCGACCGCTGTAACGACCGACGAGCAGTGGCAGGAGCTCTGCGCCGCGCTCGAGCGGCAGGACCTGGCCGCAGACCGGCGTTTCGGAACGGCCGAAGGCCGTGTCTCGCACCGAGAGGAGCTGGACGGCATCGTCGCGGCGTGGACATCGTCGCGAGATGCGCACGAGATCGAGGCGCTGCTTCAGGCGCGCGGTGTTCCGGCGAGCGTCGCCCAGACGAGCACCGACCTCTACGCGGACCCACAGCTCGCGCAGCGCGGTCACTTCGTCGAGGTGGCGCACCCGATCCACGGCACTGTCACCGTCGAGTCATCCCACTTCCTGCTCTCGCGCACACCGGCGCGCGTCGAGCGGGCTGCACCCACCTTCGGCGAGCACAACCAGCACGTGCTTAGCGATATCCTCGGCTATGACGCAGAGCGCATCACGGAGCTGGTGGCTGCGGGCGTGCTGGAGTAGGGGCGACCATCCGGTCGCCCCTCGCGGGCAGCCGCCCGCGCCTACGCTCAGGACGACAATGAGGAGGCACGCTATGGACACATCCAACGTCATGCTTACGGGGAAGGTCGCGATTGTCACGGGCGCTGGGCGTGGGCTCGGCAAGGGCTTCGCGCTCGGCCTGGCCGACTTCGGCGCTCCCGTCGTCCTCGCTGAGCGACGCGAGGATGTCGCCCGCGCGGTCGAGCACGAGATCCGCGACCGGGGCGGCCGCGCGCTCGCCGTGGTCTGCGATGTGCGCGACGGCGGGCAGGTGCGTCGCATGGTAGAGCAGGCGGTCAGCGAGTTCGGCGGCGTCGACGTGCTGGTGAACAACGTCGGCGGCATCTACCTCGGGCGCGAACGACCGCCGTCCCTTCCTTTCGTCGAGCAGACGGAAGACTATTGGGACGAATCGTACGCGCTCAACCTGAGGACTGTCTTCCTCACCTCCTCCGCCGTCGCGCGACGGATGATTGAGCAAGGGCGCGGCGGCAGCATTATCAACGTCGCCTCCAGCGAGGCGCTGCGCTGCGCGCCCAACTTCGCGCCGTACAGCGCCTACAAGGCCGCGATGGTGAACTTCACACGCACGCTCGCGCTGGAGCTGGCGCCGCATAACATCCGCGTGAACTGCATCGCGCCGGACGCCATTCCCACCGAGGGACTGGCGGCGCGCTTCCCCGAGCTCGCGCGCGACGAGGCGTACCGGCACCACGTCCCGCTCGGCCGAGCGGGCACGGTGGAGGAGGTGGCGAGCGTCGGTGTTTTTCTTGCGTCGCAGCTCTCGTCCTTCGTTACCGGCGTGACGATCCCGGTCGAGGGCGGCATGCTCGCGGCGGGCGGCTGGCTGCACCACCCCAGCGCCGGCTGGACGACCGACCCGACGACATTCCGAGACGCCGGCTAGCGGAATGCCGGCATGATCTCGCGGGCGAACGACTCGAGCTTCTCCAGGTGCTCGTCAAGCGATCGCGCTCGGAACGTCGCGGTCATGCCCGTTGCGCCGAGAGCGATATACGCAGCGATGTCATCGATGATCTGCTGCCGCGAGCCGTTGAACGGCGCGCGCGCGCCGTCGACGGCATCGTCCATGAGATCGACGGCGCCTGCCGGCACGACGATGTCAAACGGCGTCGCTCGTTCGTACCTGGGCAGCGAGCGCAGGTACACGATGCGCTCACGCAGTTCGTCAAACGTCAGCTCAAAAGGGATCCAGCCGTCGCCCAGCTCGACGGCTCGGCGTGCAGCGCGACGGCTGTTTCCGCCGACCCAGATCGGTATGTGCGGCTGGACCGGCCTCGGTGAGAGGTGCACGTCCCAGAAGTCATAGCGTTCGCCGTGGAACGTCGCGGGGTCGTCTGACCAAAGCACCCGGATCGCTCGGACCGCCTCGTCAGTGGCAGCGCCACGCTCTTCATACGGCGCACCGAGCGCGCGGAACTCGCCGCGCAGGTGGCCCGCGCCGACACCAAGGATTACCCGTCCGCCCGACAGCCGGTCGAGCGTGCTGTACTGCTTCGCGACCTGGAGCGCGTTGTGGTAAGGCAGCACCAGCACGTGCGTCAGCAGCCGGGTCCGCTGCGTCACGCCGGCGACGAACGCCAGCGTCGTCGCTGGTTCGTACCACATCGTGCCCATCGAGGAGGCGTAGCGCTGCGGGATGACGACGTGGTCGGAGCAGGGCAGCCAGGCGTAGCCCAGCTCGTCAGCCTTCCGCGCCACGGCGACGAGCGCGCCGACATCGCCCCTCTCCCACTCGGGCCGGTCGGGCATGTTCTGAGTACCGGGTAGCGCCGTACCGAATCGCATCGTCAGACATGCTATGATAGCGTCCGATTCACGCCACAACACAGGGGGAGAACGTGACGATCCTTCGCGGACTGCGGGTTATTGAGATTTCCGGCAACGGCTCGGCCGCGACAGCGGCGAAGCACCTTGCCGATTGGGGCGCTGACGTCACGATCCTGGAGCCACCCGGCGGCACAGCCCTCCGCGACGAGCCGCCCTACTACGACGTCGACGGCGATCAGCGTAGCGCCACGTGGGCCTGGCTCTCGCGTGGCAAGACCGCGGTGCGTGGGATATCGACCGACGACGCCCGCGCGCTGTGCGAGCGCGCCGACGTCGTCCTCGCCGAGCACGAGCTGATCGCGGCGGTGCTCGGCGTCGAGCCATCAGACGTGCAAGCGCGATTCGAGGGCAGAACGACGTTCGTGCGCATCGCGCCGTTCGCGCCGGACGGCCCTTACGCTGACTACGGCGCGACGGACCTGGGCGTAAACGCGCTCAGCGGCTGGTCATCGGTGCTGGGTGAGTACGGCCGTGAGCCGCTCAGCATTGGGCGCGGCATCGTCTGGCGCATCACCGGTCTCTGTGCATTCACTTCAGCGTTGATCGCGCTGCGCCACGTACAACAGGGCGGCGTCCCGCAGTTCGTCGAAGTCTCGGCACAGGCGCTCGCCGCATCGATGATCAGCGCGCCGTGGCTGACCAAGACCCTCGCCGGTCTCCCCTACGAGCGCCACGGCAACCTCTGGCCGCTGGGCGTGATGGAGTGCGCCGACGGCTACGTCGGCTGCCCGCCGCTCACTGCGGACCACTGGGAGCGCTTGTGCTACCTGCTCAGCATCGCCGATGTGCTGGATGACCCCAAGGGTCGCGATCCGAACTGGCGCATTGCTCACGGCGCGGAACTCTACGAGCGCGTAAAGCCCTGGCTGAACGAACGCACGCGCGCCCAGGTCTTCGAGGAGGCGCAGGCGTGGCGGCTGCCATCCGCGTCCGTGCAGACGATCGCCGAACGCCTCGACTGCCCGCAGCTCGAGGCGCGCGGCTTCTGGTCGAGCGTCGAGATCGACGGCAAGACCGTGAAGGCACCACGCGTGCCGTACTCGATCAAGGGCGTCGCGTCGCTCGCCCGGCCGCCGTTGCGCGAAGTCGAGACAGTCGACGTACCAGCGCCGTCCGGCGCACCACGAGGTGCGAGCGGCGCCAGCGCTCTACCGTTCGAGGGCCTGCGCATCATCGACCTGACAGCGTTCTGGTCCGGGCCCTACGCGACGATGCTCCTGGGCACGCTAGGCGCGGACGTGGTCAAAATCGAATCGCTGCGCCGGCCCGATCCCTACCGATTCCAGCTTGCGCCGGCGCGCAAGGAACGCTGGTATGAGTGGGGGCCTGTCTTCAACGACTGCAACTGCGATAAGCGCGCCATCACGCTCGACGTGAGCACTGACGTTGGAAAGGAACTCCTGGAACGGCTGATCGAACAGGCGGACGTGGTGATCAGCAACTTCGCGAACCGCGTGATGCCCAACCTGGGCCTGGACAACGAGAGCCTCCTTGAACTCAACCCGCGCGTGATCGCGGTGACGATGCCCGGCTACGGGCCGGGCGGGCCGTGGGAGGACTACGTCGGTTACGCGATCCCGTTCGAGCAGATGGTGCTCGGGTCGATGAACAGCTATCCGGACGGCATACCGTTCTACGGCGCCGGCTTCTGCGACCCGATGGTTGGCCTGTACGTCGTCGCAGCGTTGTCGCTTGCGCTGCGCCGACGGGAGGAGACCAACGAGGGCGTCGAAGTCGAGGTGCCCCAGTGCGAACTGCTCGACAGCCTCTTCGCGCCTGAGCAGATCGCCGTCCAGCACGGCGCACCAATGCCCTCGCGGCGCGGCAACAAGCATGAGTGGATGGCGCCTCACGACGCCTACCGCACAGCCGGCGATGACGCGTGGATCACCATCGCCGTATCGTCGGACGCGGAGTTCGCCGCACTGGCTCGTGAGCTGGGCTTGCCGGATCTGGCCATGGAGGATCGTTTCGCAACGGTCGACGCGCGCAAGGAGAACGAGGCAGCGCTCGACGAGCGCGTCGCGACCGCTGTGCGCGAGCGTCATGCCATCGAGCTGGAGCGCGCATTGCAGTCGGCGGGCGTGAAGGCCTGTCGTGTCGTGAAGGGCTACGCGCTGCCGCAGGATGACAACCTGCGCCACATCGGCTTCTTCGAGGACGTGGCGCGCGAGGTCACCGGCACGCACGCGTTCAAGACGTGGCCGTTTCGCTTCACGGATATCGACACGTCACACAAGCGGCCGCCGCCCCTGCTGGGCGAACACAACCGAGAGGTGCTCACCAGCGTCGGCGTGACTGACGAAGAACTAGCGCACCTGGAGGCGGACGGCGTCATCGGCTACAAGCTACCGACAGGCTAGCCGCCAGCAGCAGCCCGCACCACATCCTTCGCGGCTGACTCGACCGGTGTACCGTCGAAGAAGTGCGGGTTCATGCCGGCGTGCAGTCGCACCGGGTTCGCGAAGACGAAGTCGCGGTAGTCCGCCGCACTGAGCAGCCCCATATCAACGAGCTGGTGGCTCTCCAGCAGCACCGTCGATATCTCCGGCACGTCCCAGTGGCCGATGTCCGAGCTGAAGAACGGGCTCAGTCGCAGCCCGAAGTCGTTGCCCTTGCCATCAAGCGCCCGGTAGACGCTCGTATCGTCCGCTTCGCAGCCGAAGAAAAAGCGCCGCCCAAACATGTCGACGAGGTCATGCTCGTCGCTCAGCAGGCTGAGCGCGAACTCATCGAGCGAGCCCTTGTCGGACCCGCCGCGGCGGTCCGTCGCGCCGCCACCGGGATTCGGTACGACTTGCTCATCGTCGAGCTGGCCGTATTGAGCGCAGAGCTGGTTCAGCAGATCGAGGTCGATGCGCGCCGGGTCGTAATTGCCGATACCCTCGGCGCTGCGCTTTTCGAAATGCTCGTGCAAGCCGTGGAGCGCATCGCAGGCCCAACCGGCGCCGCCCTCCAGAAACCCGAAGTGCAGATCGCGATGACGTTGGGCCACGCCACCGAGCACCAGCGAGAGGCAAAGATCGATCTGCTGCGCGGCGTGGCCCATGATGTGGTTGTACATGTAGTTCGTCGGCGAACGGCGCGGCAGCGGCAGGTAGCGATTGCCCGGCGCGCCGTGTGCCGTCACCGCCAATGTATGCTTCTCGAACGCCTGCCAGACCGGCTCGTAGTCGTGGAAGCTGTCCAGGCCGTAGCAATCGAAGTAGAACGCGCCGGGGAACGCTTCCGGATGCTCCCGCTCAAGCGCCGGGATGGGGCGCGTGACGCCGGCCGGGATCACCGCGATCTTCAGGCCCAGCGTTTCGACGACGTACCCGACCTCGTCCACGGCCTCTTCCGGCGAGTGCATCGGGATCATGGCCACCGCGGCCATACGGTCCCGATAGGGCGCGGTCAGCTCGGCGTTCATGGTGTTCAGCGCGCGCAACGCTGTGCGGCGCACCTTCTCGTCCTGGATCGTCGGGAGCACAAGGCCAAGGCTCGGATAAAGGATCACGAAGTCGAGACCAAGCTCGTCGAGGCGCTCGTAGAGCAGCTTCGGAAGCATCACCGCCGCGAGATCACGGGTGTTCGTCGTCGTCCCCCACCAGGGCATGCGCGGGTCGCCACGCTCACGGTCGCCTTTGGAGAAGATCGGGCGTTCGCGTAGCTCGCGCACGAAGCGCTCCGGCATGTCGTCGCCGCCGACCTTTGCCAGGTAGCGCATGAACAGCGGGAACGACTCGACGATGTGGCCATCGCCATCGACGACCGGGTGGTCGAGCTTCGATCGTAGCTTCTTGACGTCCGCGGCGGCGGTCATGTCGTGGCCCTCAGCCGAGCGCCGGCTGGACGAGGATCTTGGCGTGCGCATCCGGGTTGCGCAGCTCTTCGAACGCGCCGGGTACACCAGTGATGCCGATCTCGCCGGTGATCAGCGGCTCCACGTCGAGCTCGCCCGACGCGATCAACTGCAACGTGCGGTCGAATTCGTCCGGCCGCGAGCCGAGCGAGAATTGGATCGTCAGCTCTTTGTTGATGCCCAGCATCGGCCAGATCGTGTCGGCCTCCATGCACGCGCCGACGACCATGATGCGCGCGGCGGCCGGCGCGTCGCGCATCGCCTGCGCGATCATGCCCGGCACGCCCACGGCCTCGAAGATAACGAGCGGCTTCGCGCCGTCGACGCGCTGCCACGCTTCGATCGCAGGCTGCTCCCGTGGGTCGACCACCTCGAGCGCGCCCATGCGCGTCGCAAGCGCGCGGCGCGTTGGCGAGAAGTCGGCGGCGATGATCGGCTCGATGCCATCGGCGCGCAACGCAGCGATGCAGGCGAGGCCGATCGGCCCGCAGCCGAGCACGATCGCCGCGTCGCCGGGCGCGACGCCAGACTTCACAACGGCGTGAAAGCCGACAGACATCGGTTCGGTGAGAGCAACGTGGCGCGGGTCGACGCCGTCCGGCGCCTTGCGACAGAGCGCCGACATTAGCACCATGCGCTCGCCGTAGCCGCCCGGGTAGTCGACGGAGTAACCGACAGCGCGTGGGCCATCTCCCGTCACAACGATGGGCAGCGAGGTGACGACGTCGCCGGGCTGCACTTCGCTCACGCCCGCGCCCAGCTCCAGCACACGCGCTGAGAACTCGTGACCCATGACAAGATCGCGGTCGACTTCGAACGGGAACGGCGCACCGATCGATGCCGCATTTTGGAGCAGCGCGTCCAGGTGCTGCACCATATGGAGGTCGGAGCCGCAGATGCCGCAGGCGAGCGTTTCGACCAGGACCTGACCGGGGCCAGGCGCAGGCGCTGGCACGTTGTCGACGACCAGTTGCTTGTTACGGAGGACAGCCGCGCGCATGGCGTTAACCAGGCGTGGCGGGAGGGACGAACTCGCCGCCTTGCTCCTTGATCGCCTTCATGATCGCTGCTTGCGTTCCCGCCATCAGCTCTTCCTTGTTGCGCATCGACCAGTCGTTGGAGCGCTTCACCCACGAGATGGTGTCCTGGAACTCGGGCATGACGTGGCGGGCCATCAGCTCGTAGCTGTGGTACATCTTTTCGCGCGTCGTCCATTCGTTCGCGAGGCCAAGCAGGCAGCCGAAGCCGCCAGAGATCTCCTGGAGCTTGTAAATGCTCTCGATGGCCTCATCTGGCGTGCCGACAATCGCGCCGCCGAAGGCGTTCATTGCCTCGGCGAGCTGGCGACCCGACTCTACCGGCGTCCGGCCGGGCGCGCCGAGCGAGTGGATCAAGTAGTCGTTGTACCAGTGCATGATGCCGTCGTCGATGTCCTGGATCGCCTGCTCGCGCGACTCCGAGAGGTGGAATGGTACGACGAGACGCCAGGCCTCTCGGTCCGGCGCGGGCTTGTCGTGCTCCTGCGCGGCCTTTTCCGCTAAGCCCCAGTGCGTCTTCACCGACGCGATCCCGGCCTCGGTGTACGATGCGATGGAGAGCACGCCAACGCCATGCTTCCCCGCGGCCGTCACGCCCGCGGGACTCACCGTCGTCGCTACGGCGATGGGCATCGTGGGGCGCTGGTAGGGCTTGAGCTGGAGCTGCGCTTCGTGCAGCTGGAACCAGTCGGTTTCGTAGTTGATCGGCTCGTCTTCGGTGAGCAGCCGGATGATGATGCCGAGCGACTCGTCCATCATCTCCCGCTGGCGCGTGGGCTCGAGGCCGAGGAAACGCGCGTCGCCCGGCAGCGCGCCCGGCCCGACGCCGAGCATCGCGCGTCCGCGCGTCAGGTGGTCGAGCAGGACGATCCGGTCGGCGACGTGGAACGGGTTGTGGTAGGGCAGGCTGACCACGCCGGTGCCGAGCTTGATGCGCGTCGTGCGCTCACCCACCGCGGCGAGGAAGAGCTCCGGGCTCGCGATGACCTCCCAGCCGCCGGAGTGGTGCTCGCCCACCCAGGCCTCGTCGTAGCCGAGCTCGTCGAGGCGGGAGATCAGGTCGATGTCGCGCCGGAGTGAGAGCGTGGGGTTCTCGCCGGCGCGGTGGAACGGGGCGAGGAAGATGCCAAAGCGAAGATTCATGCAGTCACCTCATAGCTTGCGACGGGGCGCCGCTCATTCTACGAGACGCGGTGGCGCTGAGTCGAGCGAGCGGCGGGAGTGCGAGCATGTTTGATCTTCAGGTTGAAACCTGCAGCTGGGGGCAGGCTTGCGTTGGTGGGCAGCATTAGCCCGATGGGGGTGAGGAGATGTCGAGGCGGGCGAGGTGGGGGCGTTCGCCGCGGCGGCGGGACTGGAGGGCCTCGAGTTCGTGGAGGGTCTGGAGAAACAACCGGTGCACGGTGGTTTCATACCGCATGATCTTGTCGAGGTGGGTGCCGTAGGGGATGACGCGCTTCTGCTGGTGGGCGGCGACCCGCCGGGGGTCGGGATCAGGGAGGTCAGTGGCGCCGGCCATGTAGGAGTCGGCGATGAGGAGGTCGTCCGATGTGCCCTGGACCTGGTGGTTGATGACGGCGGTTTCGTAGCGGGTGGCGCGACGGAGCCGCCAGAGGAGGAGGGCGATGCGTTCGGCGAGTTCCTGTTCGAGGGCGCCTTCCGGGGCGAGGCTCTCCACGATGCCATCGCGATGGCGCTCCCAAGCGTCGATGGTCTCGAGGCCTTCGATGATGAACGGGTTTGGGGACATGATGCCGTGCTTCACGGCGTTGCGGCTGACGACGGTCTTGCCGACAGCGGTGTTCGGGCCGCCATTGTTGCCTCGCATGGCTACACTCCCTCACCCCTGACCCCTCTCCCTTTAGGAGGGAGAGGGGAACTCATACCGTGGACGGGACTCCTTGGGGAAGTTTGTTTTGCAGAAACGCCTTTTTATTGTCTACGCGCATTGGCAGATGACCTGTTCTTATGTCCACTATACAACGGGTGGAGGAAGTTGGCAAGAGGAACCCTCCTTGACAACAGAACGGGCGTTCTGTACCCTGAGCGCACCCTTCCCCGCCTCTTGAGAGGTCTGCTGGTGCGTGTTGCCTGTGTCCGCGTCCCTTCTTTCACCGTCGCCGTCGAGCGACAGGCTGACCCGCGACTGACGCGCCAGCCTGTCATTATCTACGACGGCACTCGCGTGCTCGACGCCTCGCCCGACCTGAAACTTCAGCGCGACTTGCCTCTGCGCCAAGCAAAGGCCACGTATCCCAAAGCCGCTTTCCTAGAAGCTGATCACGTCCGGTACCGGGCATCGTTCGATGCCATGCTGGACGCCCTTCAGTCTGTGGCTCCTTTGGTGGAGGCCGATGGACTGGGTGTCACCTACGCCGATGTTCGGGGCTTACACGGTCACTACGCCGACGAGTTCGCCTTAGCCGGGGCGCTGGTAAGCGCCGTGCGAAATGCCACCGGCTTGCTTCCCGCCGCGGGCATCGCCGACGGAAAGTTCGTCGCGTGGATCGCCGCATCGGAAGCTCCGCCGGGCGACGCGGGGATCGTCCCGCCAGGGTGTGAGCGAGAGTTTCTTCGAGACAAGGACGCCTTGCTTCTTCCGTGCAATGCGGAGCTTATGCACCGGCTCGACCTGCTTGCCCTGCGGACGCTGGGCGACATCGCTGCGCTGCCCAGGCCCGCAGTCGAGGCGCAGTTCCGCAAGATCGGTAAACGCCTGTGGGAGCTGGCGAACGGTATCGACCGGGAGCCGCTCCGCTCACGAACGCAGCGCCAGGTGCTCACGAAGCGGCTCGACTTCAACGCGCCGGTCGCGGAGAACGAGTCGTTGGTGGCGGCGAGCAAGCAGCTTTTGTCGGATCTCACACGAAAGCTGCGTGGGCGCACTGCGCGGCGCATCCACGTGCGGCTCCTCACTGATGAGCGCATCGTCTGGGAGAAGATCAAGCCGTTTCGTGACCCGACAGGCGACGCCAGCCGGATGCTCCTTGTTACGAAGACGATGTTGTCGCTGCTCGAACTGCCGCAGGCGGTCGATGCCATCGTGATTACGCTGACCGGCATCGGTCACGAGGTCGCGAAGCAGACGAAGCTCTTCACCGACGCCAGCCGAAACTTCGAACAGCTCGCGGAGGACATCAGGCAGCTGCACGCTCGCTACGGCCGGCCGGTGGTCTATCACGTCATGGAGGTAAACCCACGCTCTCGTCATCCCGAAGAGAGGACGGCGCTCGTACCCTTCGAGCCGTAAACACTCCACGCGCGATCGAGGTGCGGGCCAACGACAACGGCGCTCCCGTGGCGGTCCGCAAGAGCGGTCGTTGGCTCGCGGTCGCATGTGTCGTAAACCGCCACCAGACCGAGGACCGCTGGTGGACGGAGCAGCCTGTCTCGCGCGACTACTACGACGTGCTGTTAGAAGGCGAACACCTGGTATCGGTCTTCCACGATCTCATCGGCGACAGGTGGTGGGAGCAACGGTATGGCTGAGTACGTAGAGCTGCACTGCCACTCCGCCTTCTCCTTCCTCGAAGGCGCGGCGACGCCACTGGAACTGATCCTCACCGCCCGCAAGCTCGGCTATCGAGCGCTGGCGCTGACCGACCACGACAACCTGGCCGGGGCGATGGAGTTCGCTCAGAC
>JBAROU010000066.1:0-1728 GCA_049642385.1 Dehalococcoidia bacterium
AGCCAGCACCGGCGCGAGCTTGCCCAGCACCGTCTCCAGCGGGAGCTGCTCGCCCTCGCCCAGGCCGCGCTGGTGACCCACCGGCACGTACGCCGCCTCGCCCGGCCCCCAGGCGAGCGAGACGCCGACGAGCGAGGCGCGCAGCGCGTGCTGGTCCGTCGTCTCCGTGTCGAACGCAATGGTCTTCGCCTTCGACAAGCGCCGCATCACGTCGTCGAGTTCCTTCCCCGTCTAGACCGTGCGGTAGTTCTCGGTGTCGAGTGCCGCTGCCGCCTCGACTGCGTCGCCGTTGCCGGCCGCTGTGGCCGACTCAGGCAGGCGCGTGATCAGGCTCTTGAAGTCCAACTCTCGAAAGAGGTCGAGCACCTTGTCGCGGTCGAAGTGCTGCACCTCGCAGGCCGCGAGGTCGAGCTCGACGGGAGCGTTCGTGTCGAGCGTGGCCATATCCTTGCTGTGGCGTGCCTGGGCCTCGTGCTCGCGTAGCTTCTCGCGCAGCTTCTCCGGCGTCACCTCATCGAGGTGGTCGTACATGTTCTCGATGCTGCCGAACTGCTGGATCAGCTTCACCGCCGTCTTATCGCCGATGCCGGGCACGCCGGGGATGTTGTCCGACGTGTCGCCCTTCAGGCCCTTCAGGTCGGGCATCTGCTGCGGCTCGATTTGGTAACGCTCCTTCGCGCTCTCCGCGTCGTACGTGACCGTGTCGCGCTGGTAGGGACGCATCATGAACACCTTCACGCCGCCTGTCCCGCCTCCGGCTGCGTCGCGCACAAGCTGGATGATGTCGCTGTCGAGCGTCACCAGGTAGGTCTCGACACTCTGTTCCTCCGCCTGCCTCGCCAGCGTGCCAAGCACGTCGTCCGCTTCGAACCCCGGGCTCACGTAGACCGGAATGTTGAACGCATCGATCAGCTCGCGTACGCGCCCGAACTGCGCGCGCAGGTCGTCCGGCATCGACACGCGGGTCGCCTTGTACGTCTCGTCTTTCTCGTGCCGGAACGTCGGCCCCGGCGGGTCGAGCGCGACGGCGACATGCGTGGGCTTGAGTTCGTCGATCACGGTAAGGAGCGTGTTGGCGAAACCGAAGACAGCCGTCACCACCTCGCCCGTTTTGCGAACGGTGAGTGGCTCCTTGATCGCGTGGTAGGCGCGGTGGATGATGCCGTGGCCGTCGAGGATGACCAGACGGGGCTTCGATTCGGCGCTGCTCGCCGCTGGCTCCTCCGCCGTGGCGGACTTCTTGGGGCTCACGACGGGATTATAGCAGTGGCGTCATTCGGGCCGGGTCGAAGTCCCCTGGGCGTTCTTCGGGCTTCCCTTCTGTTCGGCTAGTTTAAGGAACTCCATGCCAATCTCCCTGCCGTTACACTGCACCATGGCCCGCAAACGCCGCAAGAGCCGAACCCGCCGCGCGCGAGCGCTTCCTCTCCCGCGCTCATTCTTCCAACGCCGCAGCACACGCTGGCTTATCGCCGCGCTGCTCACGCTGGGCCTGGGCATCGGGCTCTCCTACGCCGCCCGCCTCACCGGCGACGGCGATGAAGCTGTCAGTCCGACGCCGACGCTGGCCGTCGAGCTGCCCGCGATCGAGCCTGACCCGGCGCTGCTTGTTGAGGCGCAAGTGCTAGACGTGATCGACGGCGACACCATCGACGTGCGCGTCGGCGGTCGCGAAGAACGCGTGCGCTACTACGGCGTCGACACGCCGGAGCGCGGTGACCGCTGCTT
>JBAROU010000071.1:0-2967 GCA_049642385.1 Dehalococcoidia bacterium
CTACCGCAAGCTGGTCGATGTGCCGGACCTGGGGCCGATGAAGGCGATGCGCGCGCTCGCGTTCTCCGTCTCGACCATTGCCACGTGGATCGAGCGGGGCGACGAGCGTTCGCTGCGCAGCCTGCCCGGCGTGGGCGAGCGGCTGGCCAAGACCATGGTCGCTCATCTGAAGGGCAAGGTGATCGAAGAGGCGATGCTGCTGGATGAGCATTTCGCCGAGCCCGCGTCGAAGGAGACGCCTTCGCTCTCCGAGGCGCAACGACTCGCCGTTGACGGCCTCGTGCGGCTCGGCTACAAGGCGGGCGACGCCTCGCGCTGGGTGGAAGAGGTCGCCAAGGAGCTCGATACGACGGAGGTCGAGGAGATCATCCGCGCCGTGTTCACGCAGCGCAGCGCGGAGCTGGCGTAGAAACTCATGCCCACGGAAGTATAGGCGATGGTCTTCAGACCCTCGCTGTCGGGGTCTGAAGACTCTGACCTACGATAGCTTCTCATACATCGCACCCACTCGGATGCACCGTCGTGCTACGCTAGGTACATCATGGATGTCGCCTTCGCCATGCTCGCTGACGCGGCGAACGTCTCCCGCGAGGGAAAGCTGAACATCCTCGGCGCGTTCGACCGCATCCACGGCTCCACGTTCCCGCTCACCTGGCCGCGCATGGTGCTCGTCACGCGCTTTATCGCCTCGGCCGCGGAGTACGGCGCGGAGAAGCAAATCGAGCTGGTCACCCTGGACGCCGACGGCAAACGGCTGGGCATCGCGTCGGGCAAAATGACGCTGCCCATGGGCCCGTCCGGCCGGCAGATGAAGATCAACCACGTGCTGCCGATGACGCTCACCTTCCCCGGCCCCGGCACCTACAGCATCGAAATCCTCGTCAACGGGGAGCCGAAGGCCACTGTCCCGCTCGATGTGGTCCAGCGGGAGGAGAAGCAGAACGGCCAGGCTGACGGCGAACAGCAGGCGGAAGCGTAGGACCTCCCACTCCTGACATCCCGCTGTCACGGCGGGTGGTACGATGAAGTTACGCCATGCCTGACTTCAAGCTGATCTCTGACTTCCAGGCCACGGGCGACCAGCCCCAGGCCATCGACCGGCTGGTCGAGGGGCTGGAGCAAGGGCATCGCTTCCAGGCGCTGCTGGGCGTGACCGGCAGCGGCAAGACGTTCACCATGGCAAGCGTGATCGAGCGGGCGAACCGCCCTACCCTCGTGCTCGCGCCGAACCGCACGCTCGCCGCCCAGCTCTGCTCGGAGTTCAAGGAGTTCTTCCCGGAGAACGCCGTCGAATTCTTCGTCTCGTACTACGACTACTACCAGCCGGAGGCGTATCTCCCGCGTACCGACACCTACATCGCCAAGGACGCCGACATCAACGACGAGATCGACAAGCTGCGCCATGCCGCCACCCGCGCGCTGTTCGAGCGACGCGACGTGCTCATCGTCGCGTCGGTGTCATGTATCTACGGTCTGGGCGAGCCGGAGGAGTATCAGTCGTTCGTGCTGTCGTTCAAAAAGGGCGAAGGACTGGCGCGCTCGCGGGCGATGCGCAAGCTCGTCGACATGCAGTACGAGCGCAACGATATGAACCTGGTGCGCGGCAAGTTCCGTTTACGCGGCGACAGTCTCACGGTCCAGCCCGCGTACGAAGAGCTGGCCGTGCGCGTCGACTTCTTCGGCGACGAGGTCGAGCGAATCATCGAGGTCGACCCGCTCACCGGCGAGCTGCTCGCCGAGCGCGACCACATCGATATCTACCCGGCGAAGCACTTCGTCACGTCAGAGGAGAAGATGGAGGCCGCTGTCAAGGACATTCAGTCGGAGCTGGAGGATCGGCTCGTCGAGCTGCGCGCGCAGGACCGCATCCTGGAAGCGGCGCGGCTAGAGGAGCGCACGAAGTACGACCTGGAGACGATGCGCGAGACCGGCTACTGCTCCGGCATCGAGAACTACTCTCGACATCTGGCGCGGCGCGCCGCCGGCAGCACCCCGTGGACGCTGCTCGACTACTTCCCGGACGACTGGCTCACCTTCATCGATGAGTCGCACATCGCGGTGCCGCAGGCGCGCGGCATGTATCACGGCGACATCTCGCGCAAGCAAACGCTGGTGGACTACGGCTTCCGGCTGCCATCGGCGCTCGACAACCGGCCGCTCAACTTCGCCGAGTTCCAGGAGCACATCAACCAGTGCATCTTCACCTCCGCCACGCCCGGCCCGTTCGAGTACGAACACAGCGCGCAGATCGTCGAGCAGTTCGTGCGGCCCACCGGCCTGATCGATCCCACGGTCGAGGTGAAGCCAACCGAGGGCCAGGTGGACGACCTGCTCGAGCAGATCAGGGCGCGCGCCGCCGCGGACGAGCGCGTGCTCTGCACGACGCTCACCAAGAAGATGGCGGAGGACCTGGCCGACTACCTCCAGGAGATGGGCGTGCGCACCCACTACCTGCACTCGGAGATCGACACGATGGAGCGCGTGGAGATCCTGCGCGACCTGCGCCAGGGAGTGTACGACGTCGTCGTCGGCATCAACCTGCTACGCGAGGGCCTCGACCTGCCGGAGGTGAGTCTCGTCACCATCCTGGACGCGGACAAGGAGGGCTACCTCCGTTCGCGCGATTCGCTCATCCAGACGATGGGCCGCGCGGCGCGTCACCTGAATGGCCACGTGATCATGTACGCCGACAAGATGACCAACTCGATGCGCCAGGCGATCGACGAGACGAACCGCCGTCGCGCGGTGCAGGTGTCGTACAACCTCGAGCGGGGCATCACGCCGGAGGGCATCACGAAGGCGATCCGCGACATCACGGACCACGTGAAGAAGGTGGCGGAGGAGCGCGCGGAGTACGCGATCGCGCAGGAGGTGCCGAAGGACGAGCTGGTGCGCTTGATCAAGGACCTCGAATCGCAGATGAAGACGTCGGCGAAGAACCTGGAGTTCGAGAAGGCGGCGCTGCTG
>JBAROU010000077.1:0-3365 GCA_049642385.1 Dehalococcoidia bacterium
CCCGCCGTCACCTCCGAGTCGCCGGACGCTACCACCAGGTCTGGCGGCGCGAGCACGCCCGGAACCGACGCCTCGTCAGGTTCAGGTGTTCGTGTTGCCTCGATCGCGGTCACCGGCGACGTGGCCGCAGTCGAGAGCCCGGGCGTAGACGTGGATGGAGTCGCCAACGTCTGCTCGCCCTCGCCACAGCCAACGACAAGCAGCGCCAGCATGAACATTACCGGGGCGATGAATCGTCCCATGTTAGTGAGACGAAGCTAGGTTCGAATTGGTTCCGCCACCCCTACTCCTTCGGCAGCGACGGCGCGTCTAGGCCCGCGTAGAGCTGCCGATAGCGCGCCAGATTCTCCAGCACGATTCGCACGTACGCGCGCGTCTCCGAGTACGTGATCTCCTCTACGAAACGATCGATGTCGTCGCCCGCCGCGTCTCGCCAGCGCTCCGCGTTGCCCGGCCCCCCGTTGTACGCCGCCAGCGCGTAGTAGGGGTTGCCATCGAACGCGCTGAGCTGCTGTCCGATGTAGTACGCCCCGAAGCGCAGGCTCACTGACGGGCGAAAGAGATCGTCCACTTCGAAGTCGGACAGGTCGAGCTCGTCCGCGATGGCCTCGCCCGTCGACGGGATGACCTGCGTCAGTCCCAGCGCCCCCGCCGACGAACCGGCCAGCGGGTCGAAGAAGCTCTCCTGGCGCACCATGGCCAGCACCAGCACATCCGGCGCATCCTCCTCCGCGCTCACGTCCGACAGCACGTCCACAAACGGCGCGGGATAGGCCAGACGCCAGACGTCGGCGGGCGCCGACTGCGCCCGCGCATCGGGGAGCACGCTGAGCAATCGGGTCGCCGCCCGCGCCGAGAGGTCCGTCATGCCCACCCAGTGAAAGAAGCGCGCGGCCTGGTAAAGAGCGGCGGGATCGTCGTCCGCCCCATCGAGCAGCTGCGCGAACTCGGCGTTGGCGCGACGGCTCATGCCCAGCGCGAGCAGCTCCTGACCCAGACCCCAGTGCTTGCTGTAAAGGAACAGATCGAACGCCGCCTTGGGGTCAGCGCCCGTCGCCTCGCGCAACCACGTCTCGATCGCGCGCCAGTCCAGCTCGACCGGCCTGTTCAGCCCCGCGCTTTCGAGGTCGCCGTTCGCCTCGCCCAAGAGGGCCGCCGCGCGCAGCGCATAATAGTCGCCAGGCGCCTCTCGTTCCAGCCTGCGCCAGACGGCCTCCGCGCCATTTTCGTCGCCGGCCGAAGCGAGCGACTTGCCTTGCCAGAGGAGCGAGCGCGTGTGCTCCTTCCCGGTCGTCTTGCTCGCGATCGCTGCGAAGGCGTCCGCGGCGTCTTCGTAGGCGCCCTGATCGTAAGGAACCAGCGCCAGCTTGAGGCGCGCGGCCACCGCGTAATCCGAACCGCTGTACTCCGCATCGAGCCGCTGGTAGGCCGCGTCGGCTTCCGCCTGACGCCCCGCCTCCTCCAGCAGTTGCGCCTGCCACCAGAGCGCGTCGTCCGCCTGCTCCACGTTCGCGTCGAGGTCCAGCACCTGGCCGTAGCCGCTGATCGCCGCATCAGTCGAACCGGCGCGCTCATCGAACACCGCCAGGTAGAACGCCGAACGCGCCGCGAGCGAACGATCCGGCCCGCCGCGATTCGCCTCGAACGATGCTTCAAAGTCGGGGCGCGCGTCGGCGCTCCGGCCAGCGCGGTAGTAGACAAGGCCGGTGTAGTAGCCATCCAGCGGCAGCAGGGTCTTGGCTACGGGCTGCGCATCCACGATCGTTTGGGCCGTGTCCGTCTCCGGATAGCGCTGGATGATCTCCACCCACGGGTCGATGAGCAGGCCGTCGTTGCCGTTGCTCTCGATCACGGCCGAGCGCCAGAGCGCGAGCGCCTGATCCCCCGGTGACCGGCTCGCCTCGCCAAGGGCTCCGTAGTACTTCAACGCGGTCTGCGGCAGCGCATCCTCGAACCCCTGTGCCATTGCTCGCAAGAACGGCAGGCGCGCCGCATCCGGCAACTGCTCGTCTCTGACGTCATCCGCTTCCGCCGCAGCCTCGACAAACCGCCCAAGCCTCAACAGCGCTTCGACGCGGTCCAACCGCGCGTACGACGAGCCACCACCACCACCCTCGATGTACGCCTCGTACAGCGGCAGCGCGCCTGCATCGTCGCCTTGTCGCACCAGCGCGTCAGCCAGCAGGTACTGGGCTGCGCGCACGTCTATCTCTCCCGGCGCTTCGAGCAGGTAGGCCTCGATCTGCGCGGCAGCGGAAGCCGCTTCGCCGTTCGCCAGGTAGAGCTTCGCGAGCGCCAGTCGCGCCGCCAGCCGCTCGTCTCCCGTCCCCTGCGCCGCCACCGCCGCGTACGCGCCGATGGCGGCGTCAACATCGCCCCGCGCCGCTAGGCGGTCAGCCAGCTTGGCATCCGGCGGCGAAGGGGTAGCGCTAGCGGTGGGATCGGGCTGGTTGGGTTGTCCGGCGTGCGTCGATTCGGGACGCGCGGACCAGGTCACGACAAGCAAGCCGAGAGCGAGGAGACACAAGCACAACAACGCCGAGTAGCGTTGCAATCGAGACATCATCAGCCACTTCCGTTTCGTTTGACACCCTACAGACTCAATGGTACACTGCCCGCCGAAGCTCGTAAAGCAGAGTCCTAATCCCCATGAACCTGCTGCGTTCCACCATCGTCGACGAACGGGGGGCCATCAGCTTCATCATCGAGGGCGATGCCCTGCCTGCACTCGTCAAGGCCTGCGCCATCGATCCGTTCACCCTGGAGTCGATGCTCAACTCCCTCGATTCGTATTATGGAAACCTGCGCGAACGCGTCCTCAACGGCCTCGCGATCTTCGACGAGCGCAACCTTGAAGGGCGCTACGACGCCATCCACCAGGCGTTCGAGTTCTGCGCTCCTCACGAGCAGCCCGTCTTCCGCGTCGTCAACGAGGAGACCCGCGAGATGAGCCTGCGGCCCGTCAAGGCGGGCGCCGTCATCTTCAACCTGCGCGCTCGTCGCATCGTCCAGATCCAGAACAGCTACTGGGAGATCACCCGCAATGGCCGGGGGCGCGTCTTCGACGGCCAGCGTTTCACCGGCGAACGCTTCGCTTACCGCCTCCCCGGCGAGTGGTCGCTGGTGCCGTAGTCGATGGGCGCCTTCACCTACCCCCGCAGCGAGCCCGGCAGCGCAGGCCACCTCGACCTGGTCGAGAAGTTGAACGCTATGTGCTCCGAGCTCCGCCGCGAGGTGGAGGGCCTACCGGAGGACGCGCTGACCTCCCGTCCGGCCGACGGCGAGTGGTCGATCAAGGAGATTTGCGGCCATCTCCGCGATGACGGAGAGGCGCTACACCGCCGCCTCCACGACATGATCAAGCT
>JBAROU010000080.1:0-6282 GCA_049642385.1 Dehalococcoidia bacterium
AACGCCTACGAACACGTCGACGCCCACGAATACCCCGACCGTTACGCCCACGCACACCCCGACGAATACGCCAACAGATACGTCCACGCCGACCGCCACGCCCACGGCGACTAACACGGCCACGCCCTCGTCGACGCCGACGGCTACGGCCACGCCGACGCACACCCCGACCGACACACCCACGACCACGCCGACCTCGCCGCCGCCGCCCACCGGCACGCCCACCGACACGCCCACGCCCACCGACACACCGACGCCCACGGATACGCCGACGCCGACGAACACCCCGACGTCCACGTCGACGCCGACGAACACGCCTACGCCCACGAACACGCCGACACCGACGATTACGCCCACGCCAACGATCACATCGACGCCGACCATTACGCCCACGCCGACGATTACACCGACGGCCACCGCCACGCCCTGCCCGGACACAGACAGCGACGGCCTCTCGGACTGTGCGGAGGCGATCGTCGGGACCAATCCGCTCGTGCCCGACACGGACGCTGATGGCTGCCTCGACGGCGCCGAGCTAGGCCCGAACAAGATGCTCGGCGGTCAGCGGGATCCGCTGAACTTCTGGGACTTCTACGACACGCCGGATCCCTTCAATGTCAGGGACAGGGCGGTGAGCATCGCCGACATTTCACGCGTCGTACAGCGCTTCGGCACCCAGGGTAACCCGCTCATCGATCCACTCTCCCCGGCGCCGCCAGGAGCCGTGTATCACACAGCGTTCGACCGCACCTACGCAGGCCCGAATGAGTGGAACCTGGGCGCGCCGAACGGCGCCATCTCGATCGAGGACCTCGTGAGGATCATCGCGCAGTTCAGCCACAACTGCACGTAGTGCCTGCCGCCACGGCAACGTCGCTCAGCCCCCGCGACGTTCTCAGTCAGGCAACGCGCGTAGGCGGGGCTTGCTAACCACGGCCCGCCATGTTATGCGTCTTTACCGCAATAGGTGCACCATTCGCGCCTCCGCCAGCGCGTCCACCGGTGCACGCCCCACTTGCCGATGTGGAGGTGCGCCAGGTCTTTAAGGAACCGCCCGATCGCGTTCATCGCTACGCGAACGCTGCGACAACCTCATCAGAGATGCGCTGGTACAGCTCGAACTTGTAGGGTGCTCGGCTCATCATCACGATGTAGCTAACTCCCGCCTCCGCGAAGCGCTCCGTCACCGCTCGAAGGTGCGCCGCATCGCCGATCAGCATCGTATCGACAGCCCGCTCCGGCGTCGTGCCGGACATGCCGGCGAAGCGCTCCCGCAGCTGTTGGGCACGCTCTGGGTCGTCGATCAGCATCACCGGCACGAACGCCGACTTCGTGATCTCGTTTGGGTCGCGTCCCGCGTCCGCGGAGTGCCGCTCGAGTATCTCGATCTTCCGCTTTACGCCGTCCAGGTCGCCCGAAACGTTGATCGCGTCGCCGTAGCGTGCTGCCGTCCGGAGCGTCCGCTTTTCACCGCCGCCACCGATGAAGATCGGCGGGTGTGGTTCCTGTACGCAGCGCGGCGCAAACGGCGCCTGGTTGAGCTGGTAGTACTTGCCGTTGAAATCCACCGGCCCCTCCGCTTGAAAGAGCATGCGCGTCAGCTGCACCGCCTCCTCCAGGCGGTCCGACCGTTCCTTCACGGACGGGAAGGGGATGCCGTACACCCGGTGCTCCGGCTCATGCCACGCTGCTCCCAGCCCGAACTCCAACCGCCCGTTCGAGATGCGGTCCACCGTCGCGGCCATCTTTGCCAGCACCGAGGGATGCCGGTACGTTACGCCGCTCACCAAACACCCCAGGCGCAGTCGCTCAGTCGCCTGCGCGCCTGCCGCCAGCGTGGTCCAGCCCTCCATGCAGGGGCCATTGATGTCCTGACCCGGGCCCGGCGGCACGAAATGGTCGATTGTCCAGATGCTGTGGAACGCCGTTTCCCTATCGAGGAACTGCCAGAACTCCGAGAGCTGCGACCACTCCACCGAGTCCTGGCCTGTCTGGATGCCGAAGCGAACCTTGGCTGTCATAGCTGCTCCTTCCTCGAGTCGTCTACGTGTGTTCGAGGCCATTCTAACGCCTCCCGCAACGTTGGCCGAACTTGACGATCCAGCGCCACACCCGTATGGATGCACGCAATGCTTATGGAGAGTAGACTTATTACCGGCACCACATTCCGGCGAGGAACGTCATGAGCGCCAGGACCTTACCTTCCAGCGAAGCAGGGCTACTGCGACTTGCCTGCCTGGGCGATGAAACCGCATTCGGTGAGCTGTACAACCGCTACTTCCGCTCGATCTACGACTTCCTCCTCCGCACCGTGCGCGACAGCGAGGAAGCGGCTGACCTCACGCAGGAGACCTTCCTGCGCGCCATGCAAAACATCACCAGCCTCCGCAAGCCCGAGCGCTTCAAGAGCTGGCTCTTCGCCATCGCCCACGACCAGGCGATCTCCCGCCTCGAACGCCAGCAGCGCATCGCTCCGCCCACTACGAGCGACGATGCGGAAGCGTCCGACCCGCTCCTCCGTCAGGTCGATGCCGACCGCCTCGCGAACCCGGAGCAGGCGTTAGAGGCGCAGGCGCTCGCCGCCCTCGTCTGGCAAGCCGCCGAGGGCCTGGATCGGCGTCAGTACGCGCTCCTTGACCTCCACGTGCGACAGGGCCTCGAGAGCGCCGAGATCGCCGAAGTGCTCGGCGTAAGTAGGGGCAACGCCTCCACCATGATCAATCGCATGAAGAAGGCCGTCGAGGAGGCCATCGGCGCGTTTGTGCTCGCCCGCCGCGGCAGCAACCACTGCGGCGAGCTCCAAGCCATCGTCGCGCCCACCTCCATCCCGCCTGTCACGCCGGCGCTGCGCAAGGCTATCGACCGTCACGTCAGCCGCTGCGAGATCTGTGACCGCACGCGCAAGCGTCTCCTCTCGCCCATCGAGATCCTGGGCGCGTTCGCGCCGCTGCCCATCCCGCTGGGACTCCACGGCGACATCTGGAACTCGCTCGCCGGCGCCTGGCCCGAACACGGCCCGGATTCTTCTACGAACGGTGGTGGTGGCCCGCCGACGATGACGGCCGAGCGGCTCATGGACGGCTTGCCCGCGCCCGGCTGGCGACGCTGGCAGGTGTGGGCCATCGCAGCCATGCTCGTCCTCGCCGTGCTCGTGCCGATCATCGTCGCCTCAGCCATCTTCATCGGTGGCGGTTCTGGTAGCGAGCCGCCCAACGCGCTCGCCGGGCTCACGCCGCAGACTACGGTCGCCACGGAAGAAGCCATGTCCACCGCGACGGACACGCCACTGCCGACGAGCACGCCGGACACGACGGCAACCTCGACCGCAACCCCCACATGGACGCCCATCGCTGAACCGAACGTGCAGCCGCCGCCTCAGCAAAACAACCCGCCTCCGCCGAACAACAACAATCCGCCGCCACCACCACCGCCTCCTCCTCCGCCCGACACGACCGGCCCGTCGATTCGCAACGTGCATGCCAACCCCGGCGACATCTGGGAAGACGATGATGGCGCCTGCCCATCGCAGGCGAAAACGTCGCAGATAACCGCGCAGGTGAACGACAGCTCAGGCGTCAACTCGATCCTCATCGGCTGGTCCGTTGGCCTCCACATCGGTCAGACCACGATGAGCCGTGCCACCACGCTCGCCTTCGCCACCATCGGCCCCTTCGACGGCGACACGCTCGATCCCGGTACCACCGCAGTCGCCAACATCGTCATCCGCGCCACCGATAGCCGCGGCAACGTCTCCACCGCGCACACCAGCCTCACCCTCCACGACTGCTCCGTGCAGTAACCCGCCCGTAGGGGAGGCATTTCAGGCCTCCCGCTCGCCTCAATGATGGATAGCCGTATCTTGGTGCTGGCGAAGGCCGCGTTCACCACCGGGCGCAAGGTGCCCTGCAAGCTGGTCGAGCCAAAGTGCAGGCGTGAGCGGCGCGGACATCGCGGGCAGGTTCAGTCCCCGATCCAGGTTGCACCGCCATCTCGTCTGGGCCAGCTTGGCTTCGATTCGCTGACTGACTGGTAGTGAGTGTTCTGTCCACCTGCGCGAAGGCCCAGACCTTGGTCAGAGAAGCACGCGCGCATATAGTACAGCTCCCCTTTGCTCCTGGTTCAGAAGCCTGACCAGGACCTTCTACTTCTGGCCGTTCTCGATAAGCCGGTGGGTCATTTCTTGAATGACAGGTGCAGTCAAGGCCGCCCCGACCGACAGTGAGGCCGCGATTAGGATCGTCACCCCAAGTTGGACGCTTCCAGCTGTCATGACGAGTCCGGCAGCGAAGCCAGCCATCCGAGCCGCCGCTCCACCTCGCCTAGCTAACAGCCTATCATGCCAGCAGTTGCATCCATCGTCTCTTCGTCACACCTACCACATCGACTAATTGTTCTCGTCGTCGTTCCCAAAGAACATGAAGAAAACCCATACCCAGAAGTTCAAACCTAGAATGATGAGGATACTAGCACCGATCAGCACGCCGAGACCTACATCCTGGCGAAGTGCTTCTCGAACTCCTAGGACAGCGCCAAGTGCCGTCACGATCAGGACCGTTAGCCAGAAGTCACCCGTCCTGAACGGCCTCATCGCACAGCTACTAGCAGTTCTTCACGAACGAGCCGCTCCACCACGCTCGCCTTCGCCATCATCGGCCCCTTCGACGGCGACACGCTCGCTCCTGGTACACCGCAGTCGTGAGCATCGTCATCCGCGCCACCGATAGCCGCGGCAACGCCTCCACCGCGCACGCCAGCATCGCCCTGCACGACTGCCCCGTGAGCTAAGTGTGGACATAAAGAGAGGGAGGCCCTGAGGGCCTCCGCCTCGAACTTCGAACTTCGAACCCCGAACTTCCAGCTCACGCCATCTGCTTCGTCCATGCCCCCAGGTCGAAGTAGTCCCGCCACGCCGCGATCTTGCCGCCCTTGATCTCG
This sequence comes from Dehalococcoidia bacterium, assembly GCA_049642385.1. GTDB lineage: Bacteria > Chloroflexota > Dehalococcoidia > DSTF01 > RBG-16-68-14 > JBAROU01. Next base: position 4,936 of record JBAROU010000080.1, read on the forward strand.
AACGTACCCATCACCGGCAGATCGACGCTCTTCGCTCCAATGAACCGGTCGACGCGCTCCGTCAGCACCACGTCGCCCTGCGCCGCGATCTGCTTGACCTCCCAGTCGCACCGCTCGAACGGCGTCATGAACTGCTCAATCACGCCCTTGATCGCGTCCTTCCCCTGGATCGGCTGGAGCGGCATGTTGTGGTAGACCGCATCGTCCGTAAAGAAGTCCAGTATCTTCGCGATGTCCACGGTCGACCACGCAGCGCAGAACCGCTGTACCAGATCGATGTTCTCTGCTTCGCTCATTCGTCAGTCCTCCTATCCCACCGTCACGGCCGCGTTCGAGATGACCGCCTCGCCGCGCTCCTTCGTGCGCGCCTGCAGCACCGCCGTCGAGCCGTCCGCCCAGATGTCCGTCACAATCGTCTCGCCCGGGAACACCACGCCCGAAAAGCGCACCTCGAACGCCTTCATGCGACTCGGGTCGCCGCCGCACAGCGCGTGCAACGCCGCCCGCCCCGCGAACCCGAACGTGCACAGCCCGTGCAGGATCGGCTTGTCGAAGCCCGCCAGCTTCGCGAACTCCGGGTCGATGTGCAGCGGATTGCGGTCGCCCGATAGCCGGTAGAGCGCCGCCTGGTCCGTCGATGTCGTGTACTCGATCGAGTGGTCCGGCTTGCGCTCCGGCGGCACGTTCTTGCTCGACGCGCTCGGCCCGCGTTCGCCCCCGAAGCCGCCCTCCCCGCGGATGAACGTGCTGAACATGTTCGAGAACAGCACCTTCCCGTCGGCATCCTTCGTGTCGGCGTCCACCACCACCACCGCGCCCGACCCCTTGTCGTAGATCGCGCTGATCTTCGCCTGCGTCGTCAGCGTCCCGCTTGTCGGAATCGGCCCCCGCAGCTCGATGCGCTGCTCCCCGTGGAGCACCATCATCGGGTTGAACTCCAGCACCTGCGCCATTCCGCCCATCGATGGAAACGCCGCCACCACCCCGAACGTCGGCAGCACCTGCAACTGCTTCTCGTACACGAACGACAGCTCAGCCGTCGTCGCGCCCACGCCCAGCGCGTAGAGCATCACATCCCGCTGGTCGTACGCGAACGTCGTCGCCCGCAGCTCCTTCCCGATCGCGTTCAGGTCCAAGGCCATAGTGCATCCCTCCTCTCGGCGCCGCGATTGTAGCAGACCGCACCGCCTGGAATCGAGCCGCATTCGCCTCCCCCTGTCATTATGAGCGCAGCGAAGAATCTAGCCTCTTTGGCAGCGGCTACATTCGCCATGCTCGATACGCTATTCTACGAGCACTGGACTGGTGACTGATGGCCGAGCATTCAACTATCGAGTGGACAGAAGC
>JBAROU010000038.1:0-2491 GCA_049642385.1 Dehalococcoidia bacterium
GATCGAAGCTCGTCTGCCGAAGGAAGGACACACTCGAGTTGTACTGAGCGAGCTTGACGGCAGCGCCAGCTCTGCGTTGATCACGGAACTCGCTCCGGGGCTGGATCCGACGGCTGGACTGGTTCAATCGATCGTCTTAAAAGCGCAGGGTAACCCATTCTTCATCGAGGAAATCATCGCCACCCTCGCCGATAAGGGTCAGCTCATGGACGATGCGAGGAGTGTCCTAGAGGCGGAGCCCTTCGATCTCAGCGTCCCTGATACGGTCTGGGACGTCCTGGCCGAACGCATCGATCGCCTGCCGCGCGACGAGAAACAAGCGATCCAGGCCGCCGCCATCAGCGGACGGATCTTCTGGCAAGAGCTGGTGCATGAGCTCACACAACACGAACCACAGGAGGCTCTGGCGGCGCTCAGCCAGCGCGACTTTGTCGCCCCTATCGGCCCCGCGGCGTTTGCCGGAGATTGGGAATGGTGCTTCCGCCACGTACTTGTCCGCGAAGTTGCCTACGGCGGCCTGCTGCGCGAGACGCGGAGGGCCGGGCATCTTGCGGCGGCCGCATGGCTGGAGCGACGAGCCGGCGACCGGCGCAACGAGTACGCTACCTTGCTCGCGCATCACTATCAGGTCGGCGAGGACTGGACAAAGGCGTCGGAGCTCGCCGAGCTGGCTGGCGATCGCGCGGCTGCTCTGTTTGCCCTTCGTGAAGCGCGCGCTTCGTATGCGCAAGCGCTACTAGGGCTTGCACGGCTTGAACCGGACCTAGAGAACGGTCGTCGCCAGATCGATGTCACATTGAAGCTCGCGCGCGTCGCGTACTTCGCACCGACGGAGGATGTCCGGCATGCGCTGGAAGAAGCAACGCATCTGGCCGGACTGATCGAGGACGAGCGGAGGCGGGTGCGCGTCATGGCCGCAACGGCCGGCTGGTTCTACATGGCGGGGCAAAATAGGCCTGCTGTAGAAACCGCCATCCAGGCCATAGCCGGAGCAACCCAGGCTGGCCTTGAGGAACTGCTCGTCGGGCCATATCAAATCGTGGGGCGAGCCATGCTTGCCCTGGGTGAATACGAGCGCGCCGTGGAGATGATCGAGAAGTCCAACGCCCTAGCGGCGGACCACCCTGAGATCCTCGATGAAATGAATCTGGGTTCAGGTTCGCCGTTGGGCTTCCTAGGCATGGCTTACCAGCTCCTCGGACAGGTGGAGAAGGGCGACGCGTTCTGTGTCCAAGGTCTCGCCATTGCTGAAGAGAAACACGATCTCTCAAGGACCGCCAGCGCCCACTTCTATTTGGGCGCCCCCAGTTGCCTATTAGGCCGCCTCAGTGAGGCCGCCGAGCATCTCCAGCAGTCCGTAACAATGGCTGAAGAGACAGGAGATCCCGCGGTCGTGTACATGGCGCTCGGTTTCCTCGGACATTTGTACGGACAGCGAGGCGAACTCGCGCAGGCGATCGAGTGCCTGGACCGTTCGCTCAGTCTGGCAGCCAAACTGGAGACGCTATTATACGTTTCGATGCTGCAGGCGTTTCGGGCTGAGATCGATATCAAGGCAGGCCAGCCCGAGGCGGCTGTGGAAAGAGCAAAGGCTGCCGTAGAGCAAGGGAAGGAGACGCGACAGCAGGGCTGCCAAGCACAGGCGCATCGCGTCTTGGGCTGGGCCTACTACTACGCCGACGCGAACGCGAAGAACGAAGCCGAACGTGAGCTGCGTGAGGCCATTTCGATCCACCGGCGGATTGGGGAGCAAGCGCTGTTGGCTCGCACGCTGTTCGAGCTCGCAGACTTCTTGCGCAACGTCAATGATGATGCGGGCGGGTCAGAAGCAGAAGCCGAGGCCTCGGCAATCGCGCGCGACCTGCACTTGGAGTGGCTGCCGATGCCCTCGCCCGCACCCGGGCCAGCAGGACGCCCTCGGGCGAAGCAGTCAGGGCGGAGGAGGTAGACATGCCGAATATGGATCTCCTGACATCGCTGGAGCCGCAGATGGCAGCGTTGCTTGAACGCCACAAGGAAGCGGCCGCCCGCACCGACTGGTCGTATCATGAATTCTTGCCGCTCGAGGCCTATCGCGCGGAGCGAAACCGCCCGAAGCCGCTCTCGGAGGTCGCATACACCGCGGTTGAGACCGCGCTCCTTACTGAAGTGATTCTGCCCTGGTATACCACCGCTCTCTGCCGCCGGTTGGATGACGCATCGGGATCATTGGCGGAGTTTGTCCGGCAATGGACGTCCGAAGAAGACCAGCATTCGACGCTGCTGGAAACCTATCTCTTGATCACGGCGAACGGCGACCACGCCGAACGGAACGCGACCCGCAAGCAGGTGTTGGCGCGCGGGTGGTACGACGACGTCACCGGGCCATTCGAAGCAGTCGTGTATACCAGCCTCCAGGAGATGGCGACGCGCTCGTTCTACCTGCACGCTGCCCAAGTTTGCGAACCAGAGGAGACGATGCTGACACGTGCGCTGCTCCGCATCGCAAAGG
>JBAROU010000093.1:0-15238 GCA_049642385.1 Dehalococcoidia bacterium
TTGACATCAAACCCTGCCCCTGATATTATCATTAGTGCATATATGATCTAATAAGAAGGGGCACAATATGGTGAATGATAATATCTTCCGGCCCCGCATTCGCTCGACTCGCGGCTTAGAGGCCTCCCTGGAGCACCTTGCTCGCCTACGGTGGCTCATAGACCGGATGCTACTGATGCCTAAGTACCAGAGCTGGATTAGGCGCGAAGTCACGATAGAACGCGTGGCCGCTACTACTCGGATCGAAGGAGCTGATCTTGACGATGAGGCTGTCAGCAACCTCAAAAAGCGGGCTCCGACTGGTCGCCCGAGCGAATCCGAGCAGGCGAATATCGACGCCATCGCTGCCTATGAGTTCATCGACTACCTTAGCGAGGTTCCAGACCTCCCAATAGATGAGCTCGTCATTAGGGAAATCAACCGTGAATTCCTGCGAGGAGCGCCCTCAGGGAAGATGCCAGGACAGTATCGGACTGGCCAAAACCATGAAGGGCCATATACTCCGCCGAATCAAGCGGACGTACCGCCTCTCATGCGAGGTTTCGGTCGCTGGTTAGCCAAGGGCGATGAGGACATGCATCCCGTCGTCAGGGCTGGGCTCGCTCACGTCCACTTGGTAGCGATTCACCCATTCTGGGATGGAAACGGGAGAACTGCGCGAGGGTTGGCAACACTAATCCTGCAACGGTCGCCGTTCAATTTTAGAAACCTTCTGTCGCTGGAGCGCATGATCGAAATCACGAAGACCGAGTACTTTTCGACCATCGAAAGGACTCTAGGTATGCACTTCTCGCGGAAATACGACGCTACTTATTGGCTGGAATTCTTCGGCAGAATCATCGCGGCTGAGGCGGGAAGGCTGGAGGTGAAGCTCACCGATTGGCATCGCCAAATTGAGCAGGTACAAAACGGCCTCTTGGATGAAGGACTCAATCATCGGCAGGTTGATGGTGTAATCTACGCTGCCCGGGCGGGACAAATCACGCGGCCCGACTACATCGAGATTACTGGTGCCTCAGGCCCTACGGCATCTCGCGACTTGGCTGATCTCGCGACGAAGGGATGGCTAATTCCAAAGGGGAAGACCAGATCGCGCGTCTATCATTACCCGAAGGACGAAGACGAGCAGCAACTCCGTCTGTTCAAGGCAAGTGCAAGGCGTGAGACAAGCGACTAGCAAGAGAGAGCGGCGGCCTCGAGAGTTTGAATCTCTCCTGGCCTGCCACTATCGGTAAGCGGCACCATCAGGCGGCAACCCGTTGGTGCTCACCGCTGTAATTCTATCACGCCGGACGTTGCGGGGCGGCTGGTCTCCCTCACCCCCAGCCCCTCTCCCAGAGGGAGAGGGGGAGCGGGCGGCCTGAAGGCCGCCCCTACATCGCGGTGCGATCGCCATTAGTCGGCAGGTGAACCGGCGACGCAAGCGCGCGGCTGGGCTACAATGGCGCCAGCGACGGTTAGGGAGAGCGAGCGGGGAGCGATGGAACGCAACGAATTCGGGCTGCACGTGGGATCGACGTGGTGATGCCGCGCCCGGCGTTCTGGCACCTGGTCGTGGTGATGGTGGCGCTGGCGCTGGCGGGAAGCGCATCGCTCAAGGCGGGCGATCTCGATCCGTCGTCGTTCGCGCCCGAGCCGCCCAGCGTAAGCGCGCGGCCGGTCGTGGTTCCCCGTCCCCCGCCCACGCCCAAGGTGATCGACGTGCGGCCGAATGGCGACGATATCGCGACGACCAAGCCAATCATCGTGATCTTCGACCGGGCGGTGGAGCCGGACGTGCTGGTGCCGGTGGCGCTGGAGCCGCCGCTACCGCTGGAACGTTCCTGGTACAGCGAGCGCGTGCTGGTGCTGCGCCATCCACCCTTCGAGCGCGCGACGACGAATCGAATGAGCGCGCGCCTGCGCGAATCGACGCACAGCTCGACGTTCCGCACGGCGGAGCAGGCGCGCGTGGTGACGTACGGGCCGCAGGGCAGCAGGGTGGTGCCTTCCGGCTCGGTACGCGTGACGTTCAGCGAGCCGCCCGACCGGGCAGCCGTCGAGCGGGCGTTCCGCGTCGAGCCGCCGACGAAGGGCTCGTTCGAGTGGGCGGACGGGCGCACGCTGGTGTGGCATCCACAGTCGTTGCGGCCAGCGCAGACGTACGACGTGGTCGTCGGCGGGGCGACCGCTGACGGCGACGCCATCGCGCCGGCGAGCTGGCGCTTCGGCACGGTGGCGCGGCCGCCGGCGGTGGCACCGGCGCCGAACGGGCGGCTGGTACTGACCTTCGACGACGACCCGCTCGCGCCGGCGATCGGCTTCGCGCTGCTCGACCTGCTGGCTCGTTACCAGGTGCGCGCGATCCTCTTTCCCACCGGCGCCTGGGCGGAACAGAACCCGAGCTTTGTAGAGCGGGCGCGCGCGGACGGGCAGCTGGTCTGCAACCACACCTATGCCCATGCGGACCTGACGACGTTGGGCAACAAGGACATGCGCTTCCAGATCCTCCACGGCGCGGGCGCCGGTCATTGCGACTTGCTGCGCGCGCCCTACGGGCGGCTGAACAAGCACGTCGAGGCGACGGCGAACGCGCTGGGCTTCCGGATGTACGAATGGAACATCGATAGCGAGGACTGGCAAGGGAAGAGCGCGGCCGCGATCACCTACGGCATCCTGAACGATGCGCGACCGGGGGGCGTGGCGCTGTTCCACATGCACGGCCAGCATACGCTGGAGGCGTTGCCAGCGATCATCTGGGGGCTGCGCGCGGCGGGGTACGAGCTGTCGTATTAGCTCGACGTTCGAGGTTCGATCAACGCTCGATGAGCTGAACGGCGACGCCGTGAGCGGCGGCGCGCGGGATGCGGGCGACGCGCGTCTTCGGCAGCACGCCCGCTTCGGGATCGGAGATCTCCACGCCTTTGCTGCGCAACTCGGCGACGGCGGCGTCGACATCGTCCACCTCGAGGGCGACCGAGAACATCCCTTCGCCGCGCTCCGCGATGTGGTGGCTGTCGGTGGTGGGCCGGACCAGCTCGAGAAAGTTGTCGCCCGTGGGGATGAAGGCGAGCTCCATGTGCGTGTTCGGCGGCTGAACGGTCGACTCGACCTTGAGGCCGAGCGTGCTGGCCCACGCCTCTGCGGCGGCGTCGATGTTCTCGACGGCGAAGACGAGGTGGTCGAGGCGGGTGATCTTCATGGCGCCCCCTTTTGGATCAAGAGCGTGCGGACATCGTGAGAGAAGCCGGGTTTGAGATCGGCGACGATGGTGCCGGGCGCGTTGCCGGCACGCGGGTCGCTCAGGTCGACGCCCTCGCTGCGCAGGCGCTCGACCGCGCGTGCCACGTCACCGACGTTGTAGGCGAGGCCCCAGAGCGTGTCGGTTTCGCTGGGGTTGGCAGGTTCGGCTGCACCAGCGAGCTCGAGGATGGAGTAGCCAAGGCGGAGGAAGTGGAGGCGGCGACCGTTGCGGCCATCGAGCGTGTGGCGCAGGTCCAGGCCGACCCGCTCCTGCCAGAGACGCAGGCAGTCGGTGAGGTCGGACGACGCGACGACCGTGTGGTCGATACCGGTGACGAACGCGCCGTCTTCGGCCTCCGGTAGCGCGACAGGCAGCGCGTCCGCGGGCGAACAGTGCTCGATGAAGAACGCGCGCACGCCGCGCGTCGCCCGCGTTGGGATGCGAGCGTTACGCCAGGCGCGCCGGGCGCCGGTGTTCTGATCGACGCCGTCGCCGTCGGCCGGGTCGCTCACCTCGAGACCGCGCGCACGGACCGCGCTCACCGTGGCGTCGATATCGTCCGTGCCGATCGCGATGCCGTAGAGGCCCTCGCCGCGCGCGTCGAGGTGGTCGCGCAGGGCGCGCAACCAGGGCGAATCGTTCTCCGCGCCGGCGCTGGGCGCGAGCAGCTCCAGGTAGCAGTTATCGAGGCGAAAGAGGACGTTGGCCGTGCCATACGCCGGGTGGCGGCCGCGCCAGGACGGCGCTCGGCCGAGCAGCCGGCGGTAGCTCGCGGAGGCCGCGTCGAGATCGCGCACGGCGATGAGCAGATGGTCGAGGGTGAGCGTGGGCATCAGCGTTCTACCCGGAAGGCGCTGGAGCGTTCGAGCAGCTCGACGAGCGAACCGTGGAGGGCGCCCGGGTGGATGAAGGCGATGGTGCCGGTGAGACCCGGGCGGGGCGTTTCGTCGATGAGCGGGACGCCTTCGGCTTTGAGGCCGGCGAGCGCCGCCGCGATGCCGTCCACCTCCAGGCAGACGTGGTGAAGCCCTTCGCCGCGGCGCTCCAGGTAGCGGGCGATGCCGGTATCGGGCGCGACCGGCTCGAGTAGCTCGAGCAGGCCGTTGCCAAGATCGAGGAGCGAGGCGTTGACGCCCTGATCCTCGATGTACTGCTGCTTGAGGAGCGGCAGGCCAAGCTTATCGCGGAAGAAGCGGTGCGCCTCGTCCAAGCTGCGAACGACGACGCCGATGTGGTGGACGCGCTGAGCCTGCGTCATGGTTCCGACGCCTGATACTGTACCATGCTCGTGTACTCCTCGAATCCGAGCCGGCGGTAGACGCCTGCGCCCATCGCCGAGGCGTAGAGCGTGCCGACCTGGTACCCCAGCGCGCGGGCGTCGCGCAGCGGCGCGAGCGTCATCGCGGCGCCGATGCCGAGCCTGCGCGCGGCCTGCGCTGTGCTGACGTGCCAGACGCCAGCAACGCCGTTGCCCAGGAAGAGCGTCGACGAGGCGACGGGCGCTCCGTTCAGCATGCCGACGTAGTGGCGGAACGGGACATCATCGGCGAAGCCCGCTGCCGTATAGATATCGAACATGGCGCAGCCGGCGGCCTCCGCCATGCCGAAGCCGCCGATGTACGCGACGGCCCAGCGCTGCAGCCCGGCGAGATCGCGCACGCGCTCGATGGAGAAGCCGGCGTGCGGCGGCGCGTCATCTGCTATCGCCGGCAGGTCGATCGCCATGCCGACGAGGGGGTCGACTTGTTCAAGGCCGCGCGCCTGGAGCAGCGCCGGCACGTCTGGCGGCGAGCTCGATGGGCTGACCGACCAGAGGATGGGCAGATGGCGTTCCGCAAACATCGCGAGCGTTTCGTCGACCTTCGAAGCGGCGTCGTCAGGCGCGAGCTGCGCGCGCAAGACACCGTTGAGCCAGGGCGCGACCGCGATGCCGGTGCGGTACCAGGATATTTCCTCGCTGGCGTGGAACTTCGCGCCCGGAACATATGAGCAGCAGGCGCGCCAGTAGTCCACCACGGCCGCCTCGATGGCATCGACAAGCGCCCGTGGCGAGCGATCCGTGAGGATCTTTGGCATCGGGAGGCTCTTACAGCCCTTCGCGCTTGCGCCATTCGCGGATGGCTTCGGCGTGCTCGCGATAGTGGCCGGTGCCGCTCGCCTCGAGCAGACGGTTCGCGGTCTTGGGCTTGCCGTCGTCGCTCGCGCCGTAGCGGTCTTCGCCAACGGCTTTGGCGGCCTTGACGTACGTCATGTGGGTCTGACCCCACGCGGCGAGGACGGTGTTCGAGTCGATCGGCTTCATCGCCTGGGAGAACGTCTCGTTCCATGCGTCCGGGTTCGAGTAGTCGACGCCTTCGGCAGCCGGGCGCTCGCCGCGGGCGATGCGCTGCAGGGCGCCGGTCATCTCGCGCTCCCAGCCGAGGACGTGGGCGATGACGTCCTTGATCGACCAGCCGCCGTACCAGACGCGCGTAAGGGCCGCGTCATCGAGGTCGTCGACGAGCGTGCGCAGAGCCTTGTACTCCTTGTCGAGTTCTTGCAGGGCGGATGTTTTGTCAGACATGGTGTCTCCTCCGTGCATTGTGGTGTGCGAGCAAACCTCGCTCATGCCGGTAGGCCGGCCGTCTGGTTCCGACGATGCTGGGGTCCGAGGGCCCTCGCCTACAATTACAACGTCAACAGCTTACAGCCCTTGGGGGGCCTGGTACTCGCCCCAGGCGTCACGCAGGACAGCGCAGATCTCGCCGAGCGTGACGCCGGCTTCGACGCTCTCGATGAAGAGCGGGACGAGGTTCTCGGTGCCGTCCGCCGCTTCCCCAATCCGGCCGAGCAGGCGCTTCACCTGTTCGCCGTTACGATCGGCGCGCAGTTCGCGTAGGCGGGCGCGCTGACGTTCGCCGACGGCCTGGTCGACGCGCATGAGGCCGGAGATCGGCGGCTCCTGTTCGACGTACTCGTTGACGCCGACGACGACGCGCTTCTTCTCGTCGATCTCGCGCTGCATGCGGAAGGCGCTCTCGTGGATCTCGCGTTGCTGGTAGCCGCGCTCGATAGCGGCGAGGGCGCCGCCCATGGCGTCGATGCGGTCGATGTACTCCTGGGCTTCCGCTTCGACCTGGTCGGTGAGGTTCTCGATGTAGTAGGAGCCCGCGACGGGGTCGATCGTGTCCGCGACGCCGGTCTCGTAGGCGAGGATCTGCTGGGTGCGCAGGGCGAGCTCGACAGCCTCCTTCGTGGGCAGTGCGAGCGCCTCGTCCTTGGAGTTGGTGTGGAGGGATTGTGTGCCGCCGAGCACGGCGGAAAGCGCCTCGAAGGCGGTGCGCACGATGTTGTTGTCGGGCTGCTGCGCGGTGAGCGGGGCGCCGCCGGTCTGCGTGTGGAAGCGCAGCATCGTCGAACGCGGATCCCTGGCGCCGAAGCGCTCTTTGGCGATGCGGGCCCAGAGGCGGCGGGCGGCGCGGAACTTGGCGATCTCTTCCAGGAACAGGCTGTGACAGGCGAAGAAGAAGGCCAGCCGCGGGGCAAACTCGTCGAACTTGAGGCCGGCCTCGAGACCGGCTTCCACGTAGGCGATGGCGTTCGCCATGGTGAAGCCGACCTCCTGCGCCGCGGTACAGCCGGCCTCGCGCATGTGATAGCCGCTGATGCTGATCGTGTTCCACGCGGGCAGGCTATCGCTGCACCAGGTGAACACGTTCGTAATGAGGCGCATGGAAGGGCGCGGCGGGAAGGCGTACGTACCACGCGCGATGTACTCCTTGAGGATGTCGTTCTGCACCGTCCCGCCGATCTTGTTCAGGTCGGCGCCCTGCTTCCTGGCGACGGCGACGTAGAGCGAGAGCAGGATCGACGCGGTGGCGTTGATCGTCATCGATGTCGTTGCCTGCTCGAGCGGGATGCCGTCGAAGAGGGTCTCCATGTCGCGGATGGAGCAGATGGAGACGCCCACCTTGCCGATCTCGCCCTCGGCCATCGGGTCGTCGGCGTCATAACCGATCTGGGTGGGTAGGTCGAAGGCGACGGAGAGGCCGGTCTGGCCCTGCGAGAGGAGATACTTGTAGCGCTGGTTGGAGTCCTCGGCTGTGCCGAAGCCGGCGTATTGGCGCACGGTCCAGAGGCGGCCGCGGTACATCGTGGGCTGGATGCCGCGGGTGTACGGATACACGCCGGGGAAGCCAAGTTTATCGACGTAGGGAGAGCCATCCTCGTTGCCGGCGACGTCCTCGGGGGAGTAAAGCGGCGCGACGGGCTTGCCGGAGCTCGTGGCGAAGGGCGCATCCCGCTCAGGCGACCGCTCGCGGGCCTCCTGGTAGGTAGATTCGAGCCACTCTTGTTTGTTTTCGCTCATCAGCCTCTCGAATGTAGCGCGAGGTCTGAGAACGTGTCAACGAGCGGCTTGCTGGGGCCGGCGCCAACGTCATAGATTGATGGAGCCTGCGTGCCGGTGCTGCGCAGATGGGTGGGAAGATGAAAGATTACTATCGAGTCTTGCAGGTGTCCCCAGACGCTGAAGCCGACGTTATCGAGGCCGCATACAGACGGCTGGCGAGGAAGTACCATCCCGACGTGAACCCGGCCGCCGACGCGATTACCCGTATGCAAGAGCTGAACGAGGCGTACGAGGCACTTCGCGATCCAGCAGGAAGAGCGCACTACGACGCCGCAATGAGGCAAGGTTCGGTTGATGTTGGTGAGCAACGCCACGCTGGTGCCAGGACAGGGCAGGCGTCGGGGCGAACAGAAGCGCACCCGCCGTCGCGATACCGGCCTACGGGAGTGGTTCGGCAGACCGTGTCGAAGCTTGGAAGCATGCTGGGGGGAATCGTGGGCATAGCAGTAGTAGGCGGGATTGTCTTCATGCAGTGCGTTTATCCCTTCATCCGAGACAATACAGAGTCCTGGACTTGCGTCGACGAGGAGCTCGCTGGATTCTGTGATGATCCTTACACGTTCGGCGGCTTCCTGGCAGAAACGTGCGGCCACGACGAGTTGGTGCTTACTGGCACGTACGTAGAGACCATCATTTTGGGGGGAGCACCGGGCGAGCGCGAACCAGGGAGCTTAGAATTTGAGGCCGCCTGCCGAGGGACGAGTTTTAGGTGGGCGGTTGAGGAAGGAGACAAGCTGGAGTCGCTAGAGGAGTTGCGAAACGCAGCAGTCGACGACAAGACACGACTGGCCATAGACCTATTCGAAGAGTGGTCTCTCGGTCAAACCGATTATGCCCAGGCGCGGAGGCTCCTTCTTGGATCAGATGAGGAGGTGACAGGGCGCGACGAGCTCACGCTGGAGGACTACTTCAAGAAGGTGAAAGCGCTCTCTACAAAGCTCGCCGCGGACGCGGACGAAGTGGGCACGCGCCTCAGCTCGACCCAGGATTTGGCCAAAGCAGGCGACATCTTCGCCGAGTTCGTCGGTGTCCTGGATGCCTTCATTACCGGCATCGAAGACCTGAACGCGCCCGACGACGCGCAGAAGGCGCACGATACCGCGGTCGAGCGCGGTAAGACATTTGTCGCCGAGTTCCAAAAGGCGGCAGACGAGGCCAAGAAGGCCGAGACGATCGAAGAGCTCACCGCCGCTACGGACCGCGCAGGTCTCACCAAGGCGGACGATGATTTCACAAAGTCCTGCAACGAGCTGCAGGGGATCGCTGAGGATAACAAGATCACCGTCGACCTGGGCTGCAGCGACTAGCGCTTCTGCAGCCAGCGGCGGGCGCGGTCCGGGTAATCGGTTGTAATCGCGTCCACGCCGCAGGCGGCGAGGCGGCGCACGTCGTCGCGCTTGTTCGCCGTCCAGCAGGAGACACGGAGCTCGCGCAGGTGTGCCGCCCGCGCGAGCTCCTCTGTGATCGCTTCGTGGTGTATCGCAACGCCCTGGGCGTTGAGCGAGAGCGCGAACGAGAAGAGCTGACCCCAATCGACGACGTTCTCCCCGCCTGTAAGCAGCGAGCAGGGCATGCGCGGCTCGAGCCGTCGGATGCGCTCGACGACGTTCGGGCGAAACGAATGGACGACGCACCAGTCGAGCGCCTTGGCGCGACGGACGGCGTTCAGCACCGGCTCCTCGATGTCGGCCGCCTTGATCTCGAGCACGACGAGCATGTTCCCGGCGACTGCGTCGAGCACCTCGCGCAGTGTGGGAATACGCTCCGCATCGCCGGCATCAAGGCGGCGCATCTGGCGCAGGCTGAACTCATCGAGCCTGCCCTCGCCATCGGTTGTGCGATCGACGGTTGAGTCGTGGAGGAGCACGGGCATGCCGTCACGGGTGAGGCGCACGTCGATCTCCATCGCGTCGGCGCCCAGGTCGAGCGCGGCGCGTACGCCGGCGAGCGTGTTCTCGGGTGCGTGGCCCTTGCAGGCAGCGTGGGCGGTGACTAGGGGAGGCATGGATTCCATTCGCTAGGTGGAGGGAGTCCTAAAGGGCTCCGGCAGCGTCAGTTCTACACCGGTGGTTCAATCTTTATCGAGGGGTCATCATGATGTGTAAACGTGGCGGTAACGGAATAGTCAACAATCGTACCCTCGGGGACGTCCTGGGGAAAGAGGTCCCCCACGCGTTCGGGTTCAAACCGAGCTCTGATGCGCACTTTGAGAAGCTGCTGATAGTTCGGTGTTACCCACCAGGTCATCGTAAGCGCGTCGTCACCGACGAGTTGGCCCCCACCAAGAAGCCCCTGCACGATTTCAGGTGGGGGTGGTTCGTGCCGCAGCTCCTCTTCGGTTGGCGTGATGTCAAATCGAAGTGCTTTGACTCCACCGAGAGTCTCACGCTTCGCATCTAAGCCGACAGCAGGTCTTATGATGTCCCGTGGTGAGGCATGCAGGACTCGAAGCGACGCGATGTCCTCAAAAGCCTCAATGATCGGATCGCGCGTATCGGTCTGGACCCAGGTTACCGTCTCAACGCGCTTCCAGGCGGCGTCATCAACGACGATAACGGACGCCACATCGTTGTCCGATGGATCGGTAAGTGAAAAGAACTCGGCGTGAACGCTGTAGCTATTGGGTGCAACCATATCTCCTTCCATGCGCGCGCCGTAGCCGGTCTTGGTTCCATCAGCGAGCGTGCTCCTCATCGTGATGTCCGTTCGGTAATGTACGCTGCGTAGCTGGAAAACCGGCGTCGGTGTGATGATCGCTGGCGATGCGACGGCGGGTACTGCCGTTTCGGGAGCAGTCCGGGCATTGTACGAATCATTGCGACAGCCCACACCGATAGGGGTGAGGATCAGGCAGAGGGCAGCGGCGCACGCGATTCGTCCCATCGGAGCCGCCTTTCGCGCGCGAGTGTACCACATTTGCCTGACCGGGCTCTGCTGGCTGTTTGGCTCACCCCCCGTAGGACCAGCCGAGGATGCGCTGGGTGAGCGGCTCGCCTTCGCCGAGGACTTCGCCATCGAGGACGGCGCCGATGACGAGGGTATGGTCGCCTGCTTCGACGAACTGCTCAGCGCGGCATTCGACGAACGCGAGCGCCTGGTCGAGCACCGGGCACTGCGTCTGGTCACCGCGGCTGTGCGGGACGGCGCGTAGCTTGTCGTAAACGGGCGGGCTCTCCTCGGAGCGGCCTTTTACCTTGGAGGCGTCGTGCGGCTGGGCGAACCGCGCCGCCAGCTCGCGGCCCTGGGTGGCAGGCAGGATGTTTACGGTGAAGACGTTGGTGGCGCGCACGTTCTTGAGCGTTGTCGCGTCGTTCTCGAACGAGACGCCGACGAGGCGCGGCTTGAAGGAGACCTGCATCACCCAATCAGCGATCATGCCGTTGAGCTGGTCCGAGGCGCTGCGCGAACCGATGACGTAGACGCCATAGGGAAACGACTCAAGCGCCTCGGAGACTGGCTCCAGCGGCGTCTTGCGCAGCGGCTCGTACTTCGCGCGCTCCAGTGCGTCTTCTCTGGACATACCTTTCGCGACCTCCGTGGCGATGAGCATTGTACCACCGCCCCTGGACGCGTCGAAGCTGCGCGCGTTGCCTCATGCGGCGGGCGCTCCTTACAATGAACCGTCTACCACTTGCCCCGCATCATTCTCATCGAGAGGGAGGGTTCGATGACGACTGAGTCACCCGTCATACGTGTGCCTGAGGAATTCGCGTTCGAGTGGGATTCGCCGGAGGAGGCCGGGCAGTTCTGGACGCCGGACCTGATGCACTGGCCGAACGGAATCTCACCGCTCGCGGCGACGATGGACATGCCGGCGTTCAATCGCGGGATGAACACCGCGTCGAACGAACTGTGCATGCCGTTCTCGTCCGTCACATTCAAACACATCAGAGGCTACATCTACACGACGTTCACGCCGTATTCGTTCGACCCAGGCGAGATGCAAGAGCGCATGGGGCAAATGCAGGGGAAGATGATGCAACACGTCCCCGGCTTGCTCGAGCGCTGGCGCACGACGTACGAGCCCGAGGTGCGTTCGATGAACGACGAGACGCTGATGGCCGACTACACCAAGCTGGGCGACGGCGATCTCGCAGCGCTGTTTGAACAGCTCGTCGCGAAGCGCGAGCGCGAGGGCGAGCTGCACTTCCTCGCGGTGTTTCCCGCGGGGGGCGGCGTGCAGTTCTTCGAGCAGGTCTACGCGGAGCTGTTCGGCGCGCCGCGCAACGACGAGCATTTGCAACTGCTTCAGGGCTTCCCGAACAAGAGCCTGGAGACAGACACCGGACTCTGGCAACTCGCGCAGGAGGCGCGCAAACGCCCGCCGGTGCTCGACATGCTTCAGCGCGTCGAGCCGTCGCAGGCGCGCACGGCGCTCAACGAGAGCGACGACGGGCGCGCGTTCGTTGGCGCGGTCGACGAGTTCCTCGATACGTACGGCTGGCGGAGCAACGAGCTGGACATCGGTGAGCCGACGTGGAAGGAGGAGCCGGCGACGGCGTTCAGCCTGATCCGGCAGTACGCGGCGCGCGAGGATTACGATCCGGAGCGCGAGATGAAATCGCTCGTGGCGGCGCGAGAGGCGCGCCAGAAGCTGCTATTGGAGAAGCTCTCCGGGCAGCCGGAAAAGGCGGGGATGTTCGAGCAGGTGCTGGCGGGCGCGCAACAGTACCTGCCAATCCAGGAGGACCACAACTTCTGGATCGACCAGCAGGGCGTGGCCGTCGAGCGGGTGCCTTCGATCGAGGCTGGGCGCCGCTTCGTGGCGTCGGGCCGCCTCGCTGACGCGCGCGATGTGTTCTTCCTCTATTACGACGAGCTGCAGGACGCGCTGCGCGGCGGCAAGGGTGACCTGCGCGAGCTGGTCGTCCAGCGCAAGCGCGAGCGCGCTGAGAGCCGGACGATGACGCCGCCCCAGGCGCTCGGCACGGCGCTGCCGCCCGAGGCCGCGGACAATCCGATGGTGTCCAAGTTCTTCGGCGCGCCGCCAGAGCAGAACCCCGACCCGCGCATCATCAACGGCAACGCGGCTTCGGCCGGGAAGCTAACGGGCACGGCGCGCGTGATCCGATCGCTCGACGACAGCCACCGGCTGTCGCCGGGCGAGATCCTGGTCTGTCCGGCGACGAACCCACCGTGGACGCCGCTCTTCGGCGTTGCGGCGGCGGTGGTGACGGACCACGGCGGCGTGCTCTCGCACACGGCGATCGTCGCGCGTGAGTACCGCATCCCGGCCGTGATCGGCACGAAGGTGGCGACGTCGCTGATTCGCGACGGCCAGACGATTACGGTGGACGGCACCGAGGGCACGGTGAAGCTGGAGGACGCGTGACGAACAAGAACGGACAGCAGCCGAACGTCAGCTTCCCGCTGCTGGTCACGACTGTCGCGCTGGGCGGCATTCTGGCGCCGCTGAACTCGACGATGCTCGTCGTTGCGCTGCCGGAGATCCGGCGGTCGCTGGACATCGGCCATGCGGAGATCGGCTGGCTGGTCTCTGCGTACCTGATCGCGATGGCCGTGGCGCAACCGCTCGGCGGCCGCCTAGGCGATCAGCTCGGGCGAGCGCGCGTATTCCAAGGCGGACTGATGATGTTCCTGCTGCTATCGGTCGCGGCGGCGTTCTCGCCGACGTTCGAGGTGCTGATCGTGCTGCGCACGGGGCAGGCGCTCGTGGGCGCGGCCGTGATCCCGAACGGCATGGCGATGATGCGCGAGTCGGTGCCTATCGACAGGCTGGGGCGATCGAACGGGCTGACCGGCTCCGCGATCTCGCTGTCGGCGGCGGTTGGGCCGCTAATCGGCGCGGGACTACTCGCGGCTGGTTCGTGGCGGCTGCTGTTCCTGATGAACGTGCCGCTGGTGTTGGCAGCGCTGGTAAGCCTGACGCTGCTGCGCTATCCGATGACAGGCGAGCGCCGGCGACTCGAACTCGATTGGGCGGGCGCGGGGGTGTTCGCGGTGCTGCTGGGCGCCGTGACGGTCCTGCTGAACTCACTCCAGGGGGGCGAAAGCGCGGTGGTCGTCGGCCTTGGAGTGATTGGCCTCGTCGTGTTCACCATCGTGTTCGTGCAGCGCCAGCGTTCGACGGCAACGCCGATCGCAGAGTGGGGGCTGTTTCGCAACCGTTCGTACGCGGCGGCGACGAGCTACATCCTGCTCGCGAACCTGGTGATGTACACGACGCTGCTGACCGTGCCCTTCTTCATCGAGGAGGTGCAGGGCTACGGCAGCGGGCGCACCGGCCTGCTGCTCGGCTCGATGTCGATCCTGATGGCGGTGCTGGCGCCGCTGAGCGGTCGCGTCTCCGACGCGCAGGGGCGGCGCCTGCCGGCGATGGTCGGGGCCACGATCATGGTCTGCGGCGTTGCGGCGCTGGTGATGGGCATCAGCGCCGACGTCTCGTTCGGCTACCTGGCGGTGAGCCTGGCGGCGGTGGGGCTCGGTCTGGGGCTGAGCTTCGGGGCGGCGCAGACGGCGGCGGTGGAGTCGGCGCCGCGGGAGCTAGCGGGCGCGGCGGCAGGCGCAAACTCGATGATGCGCTACTTGGGGAGCATCGTTGGCGCGGGCGTGCTGGGGGCGGTGCTGAGCACCGACGGCGGCGCGCCGGACGTCGGGATGTTCCGGCTGATCTACATCGTGCTGCTAGTGATGGCAGCGCTCGCGGCGGCGACGACGCTGCTCATCCACCGCTTCCCGGCGGAGGCGGAGGAGATGATCTCAGCACCGGCGGCGGTGCCGGAGGTGGTGGGGCGGGGGTAGGGGCATATTCCAACATGCCTAGACATTCAGTGCAGGGTATGAATCGGCCCGTGACGCTCATCTCCCAGTAATCACACTCCGTGCAGGTAAGCTTTACAGCGCATGGCGTTACGGCGCGGGCTGCAGATACATCGTCGGGGAACACGGCGCAAGAATCACATCGCTGGACGACCCCGACACACGTGATTAACACGCCTCGGCCCGAGCACGCTTCGCACAGAGAACTCATGCTCCAGTCCTTCTCCAAACGGTTCCGTCCAACTGAATGTGGCCGGCCCTCTTCAACGATTGCTGAGCGTTCCTGACATGGTGCTTCCACTTCTTCCCGAACGCCTCGCCATTGATGATGAGTTCGGTGGAATCGTCACACAGATCAGGTAGGAGGCTTTGCAGCCGAGGGTGCAAGTCTCGGGTTGTCCTCCGCCCTTCGGCCAACACGTACATGATCGCCTCTGAAAACACGGCGTTCGCGGACCGGGTTCCTACCTGCGTTGCTACGAAGCTCTGGTGCGCCCGTGTAAGCAACGCCTTGAAGCGCCGCTGGAGTTCCACATTCGCCGAGCGCTGAAGTACCTCAGACTGGCTCTTGGCCGTATCCGCGATCTCCTTCAGCTTGTTCAGTACTCCGAGCTCAACGCTGCTCCCCAGCCGGGCGAATCTCCACATATCGTCTTCGATCTGCCTCACAATTGAGGCATCATCAATTAGGACACCATACTCCTTGTTCTGATCCAGTGCCGAAGTGGTGAGATTTGCAGACCCAATGATAGCTTTGGCGGTGTCTGCTATGTAGACCTTCGCATGCAAGCGGGGAACGCAGAACACTTGCGATTGCTTGAACTCCTGCGCGAATATCTCAAGCG
>JBAROU010000104.1:0-12645 GCA_049642385.1 Dehalococcoidia bacterium
GCCTCACATCGACTTCACGGTCGGGCCGGTGCACCGCGCCGTCGCAGAGGCCACCGCCGCCGCGTTCGGCGACGAGGCGCTGCCCGCCGACCTCACCGACATCCCAACGAAGGCGAAGACCATCGTCGTCGTCGCGGACGACCTTGAGGAGAGCCACAACGTCGCGGCGCTGCGCATCAAGGATGCCGTCGACCCGCGCACGCTGCCCAAGCGCGATCCAGCGAGACTCATCGTCATCGCGTCCAAACGCGGCGAGCTCTGCGATTTCGCCGAGCCGTACGGCGGCGTTTGGCTGCGCCCGGAGCCCGGCCAGGAGCTGGCGGCGTTGGCCGCGTTGGCACGGGCACTCGCTAACGACGATGGGGTGAAGCAGTCCGCGTCGGCGGCCGGCCTCGATCTCAGCGTCGCTGCCACCGGTCCGGACACTGCGCCCGGCATCGAAAGCGAAGCGCTCGAACGTGCAGCAGCGATCCTGCGTGAAGCTGCAAGCGATCGAGAGCAGACCGTGGCGGTCGTCTACGCGCCGAGCGCCACGGGCGTCGCCCGCGCAGCCGAGACCACGAAGGCGGCCGCGAACGTCGCACTGCTGCTGCGCGGCAAGGAGGCTGCCCGCTCGTTCTTTGTCCTGCCGACCGAGGCGAACGTGAATGGCGCCCGCGACATGGGCGTCGCGCCGGAGTTGCTCCCAGGCCGTAAGCCAGTCGGCGGCAACGTCGGCCTCGACTTCAACGGTATCGTCGATGCCGCGCTCGACGGCAAGATCAAGGCGCTCGTTGTCGCCGGCGACAACCCGCTCATGTTCGCGCCCGCGCGCCAGCGCGTTGAGACGGCGCTGGCCAAGCTCGACTTCTTGCTCGTCATCGACCAGCTCCTTACGGACACGGCACAGCAGGCGCATGTTGTGCTCGCTGACGCGCCTACCTACAGCAAGGACGGCACGTTCACCAACGCCGACCGTCGCGTGCAGCGCCTGCGCGCCGCACAGTCCCTCCCGGGCGACGCGCGTCCGGCCTGGCAGACGCTGTCGCAGCTAGGCCAGCGCCTCGCCGAACGGCTGGGCGCTAACGCGCGCTTCGATTACGAGGAGGCGGGCGACGTGACGAATGAGATCGCTGCGAAGGTGCTCGGCTACGAGCGCTTCGTCGCTTACGGCTTCTTCGGCTGGGGCAACGCGCGCGCCGTGAGCGACGCGCTGCCAGGGCCCGTCGCGCTCCAGCCAGTGGCGATGACCGCCACGCCAAGCGCGAACGGCCACGTGGCGCTCCTCACCGGGCGAACGCTGTACACGAGCCTGGAAGGCGCAGCGATCCGCTCGCCTGACGCGGACAAGCTCCACCGCGAGGAGGGCGTCTTCGTCAACCAGTACGACGCTTCCGAGTGGGGCATCGCTATGGGCGATGACGTCGTGCTCCAAAACGGCTCGCCGGACGCCATGCTCTCACTGAAGGCGATCGTCACCACCGCCGTCCCGCGCGGCGCCGTCTTCGTCTCGTCCTACTACGACGGCGGCGCGGTGGGCGTCCTCCTCCCTCAGGAGAACGGCTCGATGGCGCTGCCGCTCGTAACGCTGACGAAGGCGTAAGGAGCTAGGGCCTCGGCCGCTCGATAGACAAATATTGACAACGTTACTTAGCATCCACTAAGATGCCGACAAATAGACTAGCAATGCCCCGCTGGGGAGGAGCAACCTATGGCTGTCGACCAGGACACGATGCAGATGCTGCGTACCGACACGCCGCAGCCGGACAACCTCGACCTCAGCTGGCTCGAGCCGGGTACCGAATGGGGCATGAAGGCGGCAGCCGGCCGCCGCGGCCTCACGCTCGATGAGATCAACAAGGGCTCCTACGGCCAGTCGCCGGATCAGGCCGATTCCTGGACGCTGCGTCCGCGCGGCGCCGCTGCCCGCGAGTCGGCCCCGCGCATGGGCTACTACGTGCGAGACAAGGCTGACATCTGGTCGCAGAACGCCTCGCTCCTCTACGAAGAGGCCGTCCAGCGCCAGTGGTCCTCCGCGACGGACATCCCGTGGGAGAAGCTGGAGCCGCTGCCCGACCGCGTCGAGCGCGCCTTCTGCCAGTTCTGCACCTTCCTCACCGAGGTCGAGTTCATCGCTGGTGATGTGCCCGGCAAGTGGCTTGGCCTGATCAGCAACGACCACTACGAAGTGAAGCTCTTCCTCGCCTCGCAGGTGATGGATGAGGCGCGCCACCTGGACGTCTTCCGCAAGCGCGCCCTCGCCAACGGCGGCGGATTGCTGCTCAGCAGCGGCAACGCCGGACTGCGCATCGTTATGGACTCCAAGGACTTCACCGAGATGTCCTCGATCCTGCACGTGCAGGGCGAAGGCCTCGTGCAGTCGATCTTCCGCATGGGCGAATACATCGCCACGAACGACGCCGAGAAGCGCATCTTCCGCCTTGCCGCACAGGACGAGTCGCGCCACGTCGCGTTCGGCGTCATGCACCTGAAGTACATCCTCGAGACGCAGCCCTGGCGTCGAGAGGAAATCCACGGCTACCTCGACTACGCCGAGCCGGCCATCCGCGGTGGTAGCGCCGGTGGCGTCGCGGGCGGCTCACCGACGTTTGGCCAATCCCTCGGTTCGCTGTTCGCGTACAAGCTGGGCGACCAGGACGCCGGCATCGAGATGACGATGGCCGCGTTCAACCGGCAGCTGCGCGAGTACATGCACCGCCTCGAAGTCGCTGGCCTGCCGGAGCGCAGGGAGCGCATCCACCCGCAGCTCAAGATGGCGCTCGAGCAGGCGGAGATGGCCTAGCACGTCGGACCCTGGAAGCTAAGAAGTTAGAAGGTGAAGGCCCGCGAAAGCGGGCCTTCTTTGTCTACCGAAAAGCACTCGAGGCAGGGCCAGTCGCTTAGTTCTTGGCTCCTTGCTCCTCGATCTCGTACCGGAAGTCCTCGATCACAGGGTTCGCCAGCAGCTTGCGACACATCTCCGTCACCTGCGCTTCCGCCGAAGCGCGATCGTCGCCGTCCAGCCTGATCTCCAGGTACTTGCCCGCCCGCACGCTCTCGACCGTCTCAAACCCTAACGAGTGCAGCCCGCCGCGCACGGTGAGCCCTTGCGGGTCGTTCACCGTTGGCTTGAGCGTGACGTACACGCGCGCGAGAAACAACTAGTCGGGAAGGTCCTTTCCCGTTAAGCGCGAGTAAAGCTCGCGATATCGCTGAGATGTCTCGTCGATCACGTCCGGCGGCAGCGACGGCGCGGGCGGCTCGCGGTTCCAGTCAGAGGCGAGCAGGTAGTCGCGCACGTACTGCTTGTCGAACGGCTCCTGGTGCGTGCCGGGCTGGTACGTCTTCGCGTCCCAGAACCGGCTCGAATCCGGTGTCAGCATCTCGTCGATCAGGATCGGCTCGCCATCAAGCAGCCCGAACTCGAACTTCGTGTCTGCGATGATCAGGCCGCGCTGCTTGGCGAAGTCGACGCCGTAGCGATAGAGCGCTAGGCTGCGTAGCCGGACCGCGTTTGCCACCTCCAGGCCGACGAGATCGACCAGCTCATCGGTCGACATGTTCTCATCATGACCCACCTCGGCCTTCGTGGTGGGGGTGAAGAGCGGCTCAGGGAACGGCTCGCTCTCCGTGATGCCCGGCGGCATGCGCACACCGCACACGGTCTTTTGTTTCTGATACTCCGACCACGCCGTACCCGTCATGTACCCGCGCACGATGCACTCGACCGGCAGGAGCTCCGCCTTGCGCACGATCATGCTCCGCCCGACGAGCTCCGCCGGCAGCTCGAACGGCAGGGCGTCCGCCGCCGAACCGTCGGCGAGACGCAGGTAGTGGCTCGGCACAACCGACGCCGTCTTCTCGAACCAGAACGCCGAGAGCTGGGTTAGCACTGCCCCCTTGCCCGGAACGCCGTCCGGCAGCACCACGTCGAACGCGGAGATGCGGTCGGTGGCGACGATGAGCAGCCGTTCGCCCAGATCGTACAGGTCGCGCACCTTCCCCCGGCGAGCGACGTTCGACAAAGGAGTCTCAAGCAGGACTGGCATCGATCTCGGTCTCCTTTCGCACCTTCAGGTCCATATATAGCATCGTTAATGCCGTCGCGCTGAACGGTAGCATGGCTGCGCTAACGATAGCGCTCAGTGTCCCTGAGATCAATACTGGCGCCAGGAACAAGACGCCGGAGACCACGCTCGCCGGCACGAATCTGATAATCCAGATCACGACCGCGATTCCTAGCGTGCGCCACCAGCGGCCGATCACCGCATCGGCACTATAGCTGAGTGCGGCCTTCGCGCTCGTACTATCAAGGATTACCGCCTGCTCGATGAACAGCCAGCGTACCGCGCGCTGGATCGCCCACGGAATGCCAACGATCGTTATTGCGAAGAGGAGCACATGGAATGCCACCCGCACCGAGGCGCGGATGATCGTCCAGAAACGTGCGAACGCCACGTCGTAGGCCAGTGAGAAATTCGCCGGCTTACCGCTGTTGATCTCCTGGAGGGCGGCTATCAGCGCTGCGCTCACGATCACGTCGACGAGAAGTTGCGCAAAGGTAAACAGCGATAGGAGTCCGGCCGCAGCCTCATAGCTGTTCGCGCCGTCCACAACGACGGCGCTCGCGATGGCTAGGGGGATAGATACCGCGGCGATCAGGAACAACGCCGCGAAGTTCTGTGTGTACAGCTCGAAGGAAGACTCGATGATCTGGCTCAGGTCGCGCTGCTGTCTGAGCGGGATGCGCTCCTGGCTCATGCCAGCCCTAGCCTCCGGAAGCTGTCGTCGACATAACGAGTGTAATATCCATAGTCGAACAACTCGCTCAGCTCGGCCGGCGAGAGTTGGCACGTGACGTCGGCGTCGGCTGCGAGGAACTCGCGGAAGGGACGCTGCTCCTTCCACGACTGCATCGCGTTGCGCTGCACGATCTTGTATGCGTCTTGGCGCTTCAGCCCCTTATCGATGAGCGCCAGCAGCACCCGCTGTGAGAAGGGCAGGCCGTAGCTCGCCTCCAGGTTCTCGCGCATGCGCTCCGGATAGACGAGTAGCCCGCGCATGATCATGGTGAACAGGTCCAGCGCGTAGTCCAGCGCAAGGCACGCGTCCGGCAGGATGATCCGTTCGGCGGAAGAGTGCGAGATGTCGCGCTCGTGCCAGAGCGCCACGTTCTCCAGTGCAGTGACCGTGTAGCCGCGCAGCACGCGCGCCAGCCCACACACCCGCTCTAGCTTCTCCGGGTTGCGTTTGTGGGGCATCGCGCTCGAGCCGGTCTGTGCACCTTCGTCGAACGGCTCCTCCGTCTCACGCACCTCTGTGAGCTGGAGGTGACGCAGCTCCGTCGCGAACCGCTCCAGCGAAGCGCCGATCACCGCCAGCGTTGCGACGAAGCGCGCATGGCGGTCGCGACTTACCACTTGGGTACTCACGGGATCGACGGCGAGGCCGAGGCGCCCACAGACGCTCTCCTCCACGTCCGGCGGCACCGAGGCATGTGTGCCCACCGGGCCGCTGACCTTGCCCACCGCGATGTCGGCCCTCGCCTCGGCGAGGCGCTGCGCATTGCGGCGCAGCTCGTCCACCCAGCCCGCGAGCTTCAGCCCGAACGTTGTTGGCTCTGCGTGGACGCCGTGTGTGCGCCCCATGCAGAGCGTGTCCTTGAACTCGCGCGCCCGCGCCTCGACCGCGTCAAGCAGGGCAGCAACGTCGCGTTCGAGCAGCCCGGCCGCTTCGACGAGGCGCAGGCCGAGCGCCGTGTCCTCCGCGTCGTACGAGGTCAGGCCCAGGTGCACGAAGCGCGACTCCTCGCCGAGGCTGTCGGCAACCGAGCGCAGGAACGAGTTGAAGTCGTGGTGCTGCTCCACCTCGTACTCGGCGATGCGCTTCGCGTCGAAGCTAGCGTGGCGGATCTTCGCGATCGCTTCCTGTGGGATGACGCCCTGCTCCGCCCACGCCTCGCAGACCGCGATCTCGACCCGGAGCCACGTCTCGTACTTGTGCGCATCGGACCAGATGCGCGCCATCTCGGGTCGGGAGTAGCGTGGGATCACAGGAACTCCTCCCGCACCGGTGAAAAGACATCGATGCACACGGAGCGCACCAGCGCCGTTACCTCGTGGGGCTGTTCGCTCGGGATCAGGTAGCCGTCGCCGGCGGACAGCTCGCGCACGTCGCCATCGACGTCGAACCGCACGCGGCCTTGCGCCACGTAACCGATCTGCTCGTGTGGGTGGGTGTGGCCGGGTACAATGGCGCCCTCGTCGAGGGTGATTTCGACCAGCGTCGTGCGCGTGCCGCTGTTCAGCGTGCGACGCACCACCCCCGAAAACATATCGACGGTACTAGCGTCAGCGTTGGCGCGAAACATGCGCTACCGGCAATCCTTGAGGCTTGTAATCGCGTCCTGCGAACCTGTGGGCGCCTTCAGTTTACCCAGCGGCGAGCCCCCGGCGGTAGTCGTCGTACGCCTGGCGGACGTCAGCGTGCTTCAGCGCCAGGATCTCGGCCGCTAGGAGCGCCGCGTTGCGCGCCCCCCACGAGCCGATGGCCACCGTCGCGACCGGTGTCCCCGGCGGCATCTGGGCCATCGCGTACAGCGCATCGATCCCCTTGAGCTCGCTCGACGCCACCGGCACGCCGATGACGGGTAGGGCGGTGTAGGCCTTCATCGCGCCTGGCAGCGCGGCCGCCCCGCCCGCTGCCGCGATGATCACCTCGATGCCTCGTTCGCGCGCCGACGAGGCGAAGTCGCGCACCTTGTCCGGCGTACGGTGCGCCGACATCACGTGCGATTCGTGCGCGATGCCCAGCTTCTCGAGTAAGTCTAGGCATTCCTGCATAAGCGAGGCGTCCGACTTGGAGCCCATGACGACGGCGACGAGCGAACCAGCCATCTATCCTCCTCGCAGGGCCGCGGCCGTCGCGCCGACGTCGCGTCGATAGTGCATGCCCTCGAACCGAATGCGCTCCACGTTTCGATACGCCTTCTCGCTTGCGTCAGCCAGCGTAGCGCCCCTGGCAACGATGGTCAGCACGCGACCGCCCGCCGTGGCAAACGCGCCGTCGTCGCTGCGCCGCGTGCCAGCGTGAAAGACAAGCACGTCCCCGTCGAGATCGTCGAGCCCTTCGATCGGGAAGCCGGTCTCGTACGCGCCTGGGTAGCCGCCGGATGCGAGGACCACGCCAACGCACGCCTCGTCCGACCAACGCACCTCGATGTCCGAGAGGCGGTTGCTAGCCACCGCCCAGAGCACATCGAGCAGATCCGACTCCAGGCGCGGCAGGAGCACCTGCGCCTCGGGGTCGCCGAACCGGCAGTTGAACTCGATCACCTGCGGCCCGTCGCCCGTCACCATGATGCCCGGGTAGAGCACCCCGCGGTAGGGGCGACCTTCGTCCAGCATCGCTCGCACGGCGGTTTCAGTGACGGCGTTGCGTATGATCGTTGCCGTTGCGTCGTCTAGCCAACGGGCGGGGCTGTAGGCGCCCATTCCGCCTGTGTTTGGCCCCCGGTCGCCGTCGAAGACCGGCTTATGGTCGCAGGAGAAGGGCATGTGTGCGACGGTCTGCCCGTCGGCGAACGCGTGCGCGCTCGTTTCGCGCCCGAATAATCGCCGCTCGATGACGACGCGCTCGCCCGCCGAACCGAACCGTCGCTGCACCATGATCGCGTCCACGGCGTCGAGCGCCCCCTCGCGCGAGTGCGTGACGATCACTCCCTTACCCAACGCGAGGCCGTCCGCCTTGACGACGAGCGGCGCGTCCAGCTCTTCGACGTGGGCACGCGCCTTGTTTGCGTCGTCGAACACGGCGAAAGGCGCTGTCGGGATGCCGTGGCGCGCCATCAGCTCCTTCGCGAAGACCTTAGACGACTCGATCTCCGCCGCGGCCCGCGTCGGCCCGAAGGCGGCGATGCCCTCGACGGCGAGCCGGTCGACGAGCCCCGCGGCGAGCGGCTCTTCGCTGCCGACGATGACGAGGTCGATGCGCTGCTCGCGGCACGCGCGCCCGATAGCATCGTGGTCGTTCATGTCCAGCGCCAGGTTCGCGCCTAGGTCTGCTGTGCCGGAGTTGCCCGGCGCGGTGAAGAGGTCGCCCAGACGCGGCGACTGGCGCAGCTTCCAGGCGATCGTGTGTTCGCGGGCACCCGAGCCAATGATCAGGACGTTCATCGGCCAAGGCTCGTGTGCTTCACCTGCGGCATCTCTTGCTGGACAGTCTTGTAAAGCGGCCGATCCCGAGTCCAGAGTTCACAGCCTTCTTGCTCTGCCACCGCGAGATAATGGGCATCGTAGGCTCGGTCGTGACCGAAGCGAGTTGCAAGCTGATATGCGCGTCGATAAATGCTGACGTTGTCAATGCGCCGGATGCCGAAGCGGAGCAACAAGCGTACCAGGCGCTCGGCGTCCGCCTCGTCTAGTGTGCCCTTGTGCACCTGGTGACGCAGGACAGAGACGACTTCTGAATAGAGCAACGCCGGCCCGACGAGCTCGATTCCCTCGTCTACCCAGCCATCAAACAATTCGTAAACATGCGGATCCGCCTGTTGCGGGACCAACCAGGCAACAACGACACTTGCGTCAACGCAAACGGGCACGGCTCTAGTGTAAGCCTGCGCGGGCTTCCTCAACCCAGCCAGTGATGTCCAGGTAGCCGTACTTCTGCCGCAGGGTTTCCCTGAGAGCCTTCAGTTCTTGAAGAAGTTCTTTTCTCTCTCTCATAGCTGTCGTCTCCACATTCAGCCCGTGCTGGTCCTTGAAGTTTATGGCAGAGGTGCTTGGCACGAACCATTGTTGACCTACTCGGTAGCCTACTAGAGCGCCGTCTCGCAAGTACCTTCGGACTTGTTCGATGGAGCGTCCCAGGTATGTGGCTGTCTCGGCGACGGTGAGGTTTTGCTCCTCTGCTGAGGGCTTCTTCTCTAAAGGTTTGCCTCGTTTTCGGCGGATCTTATATTCGGTCATTTTGTTGTTGACGACAACATCTTATCACTCCCTCTCTCTCTTGTAAAGGGGGTGGCGTTGCAGGCTTAGGCGCGTTGGGGACTATGTTATTCTGTTAACGGGGGTGAATGCTCCATCGTAAAGCAGCTCCATAGTACGCGCGCCGAGGCCGAGCGGGCCTTCCTGGTTGCCGTCAACACGGGGCGCAACGGCGCGGCGGCCATCGACCCGGAGAGCTCGCTCGACGAACTCAGCCAGCTCGTCCGGACATCGGGCGGCAGAGTTGTTGGCCGCGCCGTCCAGAAGCTGGCGTCTCCCCATCCCGCGTCCTACATCGGTAAGGGCAAACTCGATGAGATCGTCGCGCAGGGCACCACGACGGACTACACGCTGGTCGTGTTCGACGACGAGCTGTCGCCCTCACAGCAGCGTAACCTCGAGAAGGCGCTGAAGGTGAAGGTGCTCGACCGCACCGCGCTCATCCTCGATATCTTCGCTATGCGTGCCCATACGCGTGAGGGCCGCCTGCAGGTCGACCTCGCGCAGTCCGAGTACCTGCTGCCGCGTCTCGCCGGTCAGTGGAGCCACCTCGAGCGCTTGGGCGGTAGCGGTCGCCAGGGCTCCATTGGCGTGCGCGGGCCCGGTGAAACGCAGCTTGAGACCGACCGCCGCCTCGTGCGCACGAAGATCTCCAAGCTAAAGAGCGAGATCGAACGCGTACGCCAGCAGCGGTCGTTGTACCGGCGACGACGCGCCCGCGCCGGCGTGCCCGTCGTCGCGCTCGTCGGCTACACCAACGCGGGCAAGAGCACGCTCATGCGCGCGCTTACCCGCGCCGACGTCCTCGTGGAGAACCAGCTCTTCGCCACCCTCGACCCGATCACGCGTCGCGTGCGGCTACCCAGCGGCCGCACGGTGTTGCTGACCGACACGGTGGGGTTCATCCAGAAGCTCCCGACGCAGCTCGTCGCCGCGTTTCGGGCGACGCTGGAGGAGCTGGCCGAAGCCGAGCTGCTCTTGCACGTCGTCGACATCACGCACCCGAACGCGGCGCAGCAGAGCCAGACGGTCGACGATACCCTGGCCGAGCTGGGCCTGGAGAGCAGTCCCCGTGTCACGGCGCTGAACAAGATCGATCAGCTCACTCGCGAGAACGGCGAGCCGATTGCCTGCATCGATGAGCTGGCAGAATACGAGCCTGCGCTGGCCGAAGATGGGCCGGATGCCGTCCTCGTCTCGGCCGAGCGCGGGTGGGGGCTCGATGGCCTGCTCGATCGCATCGATGCGGCTCTAGCCGAACGCGCAAACGCGCACAGGCCCGAACCCGCCCCGCTCAGAGCCAGAGGCTAGCGCGCCCCCTGCGCACAGCCAGCATTTCTCGATCTCTTTCGCGTGACCGCCGTAGTGCGTCTCGGCCTTATAGCCGCAGCCTGTCCCACCGAAGCTGAGGGCGTCAACCCTCAGAGCCTCTTCTCCTCGCGTACCAGGCCGCGCCGCTCAGCGCGACAGTCCCCAAAGCCGCAGCGGCGACGACACCGCTAAGAAAGCCGACACTGGTGCCCGGTGGCCCGCTCGACTCCACCCGGGGGCGTGCTACCTGCGGCAGCTCTGCGCTGCCGCCGACAGTGAGGAGCGTGTGTGCCTGGAAGAACTCCCAGATCAGGTCGTTGGTGTTGACCACGCTCGGCCACACGTGCCCCCCGCCGTCAATGGCGTAGAGCTCTACAGTCGCGCCTAGCTGGCAGTCCTGGTAGCTCACCAGTCGCACCTGGCCTGCCACTTGCTCCTCCTGCCGCCCGCCGGTGCAGCCGTTGTGCGCCGCCCAGTCCGATATCACGTCCTCGTCCGGCGTCGTGTTATCGATAGGCAGCCGGAACCAGATCCCACCAAATGCTGGGCTAGGACCGCCGTTGAACGGGATGACCATGTCGCTGGTGCCATGGAAGGCAATGAGGGGGACCGGGCGCGTGTCCGGGCAGTCCTCCTCCGTGTAGACATCACGGAAGAGCGGTGGGTAGTAAGCTCCCGCCACCGGCGCGACGGCCGCGATGCGGATGGAGAGCGAGCAGGCGAGACGGACCGACATCAGGGCACCATTAGACATACCCGTCGAGTAGGTGCGCTCTGTCGCAATGCAAAGCTGCGAGTCGAGTGAAGCGAGCAGCTGGTCGGTGAACGCGACATCGTCCACGTCTGGCGAAGGAGCTTGAACATTGTTCCAGCGCTGGTTGATCCCCTGCGGATACACCACAATGAATCCACCGCCGGGCTGGTCCGCCGTCAGCGACATACCGCTGTAGGCCTGTTGCGCGGCGGCCGAGCTGCCCAGCCCGTGGAAGTTCAACACGAGCGCTGTAGGGTCGGCGCCGGTGTACGAGGGCGGGACGTGCAGGATGTAGTCTCTCGTCAGCCCGTCGGCCGTGACGATCGTCTGGTTAATGCTGCCCGCGGCGTGGGGGCGGGGAGGAGCGCAGCCAGGCGAGTTATCTGCGTGCGGCTCCAGGAGAGCAGCCGCACCGGACGAAGTGAGGTCGGCGGCTGTGGCGACATGAGCCGACGGCCATACAAGTGTGGCTGTCGCAAGCCCCACTACCCACAAGATCAATAAGCGCACGATTACCCCCACCGATGTTCAACGCTGTCGCTAGCGTCCCCCAAACGTACCAGGCAGGCGGCGATCGGGGCAAACGGCTAAGGCTGGCTGGCCAGCAGGAGCGCAGTCTCCGCGACGCGCCGGCCGAGCTCGCGTGCCTGCTCACGATCGTCATCGGTGACTTCGCCATGCGCCGTAGCGCCGTAGTACGAGCCCGAATGGCGCATCCGGTCGCTCCAGGGTAGTCCTACGAACACCATCCCGTGTGCCAGTATCAAATGCATGAGTTGGACCAACGTCGCTTCTGTGCCGCCGGAGCGGGACCAGCCCGCGGTGAAACAGGCGCCCACCTTGCCCGCCAGGTCGCCGGTCTCCCACAAGTCCCCGCTGTAGTCCATCCACTCCTTGAGCTTGCCCGTCATGCCGCTCCAGTTGGGCGAACCGAGGATCAACGCGTCGATCT
Source organism: Dehalococcoidia bacterium (assembly GCA_049642385.1). Taxonomy (GTDB): domain Bacteria; phylum Chloroflexota; class Dehalococcoidia; order DSTF01; family RBG-16-68-14; genus JBAROU01. The sequence goes on from JBAROU010000104.1 coordinate 11,981, forward strand.
CTAGCAGCTCCCTCTGGTGAGCTTCATCGATGCGGCGGTACCGCAGGTCGACGCCGCTCACGCCCTGCACACCCTCGCCGACGGCCTGCGCGAGCTGCTCGGTCAGGCCTCCGCGCGAATCGAACAAGAGGAGGACAGTCGTGGGTTGGTCGGTCATGTCGCTTCGCCGCCACAAGCGCCCTCCGTAGAGGGCGTCGATTCGGCCGCTCCCTTAGTCTCCCAAGAGGGTCTTGTAGCCCAGTCCGACGATCGCTTCTGTGTACTCGCCACGCCAGCCGGGATCGGGGATGCGCTGGTTGTGCTCGCGGAACCAGCGGTGGTACGTCAGGTACTCCTCCTCCAGCCGCTTACGAGCCTCATCCTCGTCTGCGTAGACGTCAGGATCGAACTCATCGAGTCGTTTGTCGATGTCGTCCGGCGTTACGTCCAGGTCTTCCTGCCAGTACTCCGCGATGTAGTCCAGGCACTCTTCCAGATCCTTGCGGCAGTCGTTGAGCAGCGTCACCATCAGTGTCTCCTGGTCCACACGCCGCGTGCGCAAGCCCAGCTCTCGTGCGCAGCCCTCGCAGAGTACGACGAGCTTGCGGCTGTCGCACTCATCCTTGCGAGCGCAGAACTGGCACCGGGGGGCGTAGTCGACGGCCCACGGTTCACGAGTGTATCCA